>JAEUIE010000001.1 GCA_016795155.1 Planctomycetia bacterium
AGTCAACACATAAAGCTGTTGACCATAGGGTATCGAATTCGGCCCGTGCTCCTGCTTGATCGCAGCAAGATATTTTCTCTGCCAGGTCTCGGCTTGCTCATACTTCTTGAGTTTCAAGTAACAATCGATCATATCTCGCATGATTGTCATCGAACGAAAATGCTTGAACTGTCTCTTTTCCAGGCCAACTGCCATTTCTTCATACAGTGGAAAGGCGAGCTGAGGATTGCCAGCCTTCCGGTAAGTCTCAGCCAAGTTGAAAATACTAGTCAGCGTTTCTGGATGGTCGGGACCTCGATGTAGTTTATTCCACTGGCAGACTTTGATGAACAGATCCCGGGCCTCATCCAGTTTCTTAGCAGCAAAATAACCCGTGGCCAGGTTATTCATATAGATGAGCGTATCTGGGTGGTTTTCGCCATACTTTTCAGTAGCCAACTTCAGTGTTTTCTCGAAAAGAGGTAATGCCCGGTCAAGCTGGCCTGATAAACGGTACCCGTTCGCCAGATTGCCAAGGGTTGCAATACTGGTTGGATGTTTTTCACCGAGGACTGCTGTGGATGTCTGGAGAGTTTCCTCCAGAAGCGGCACTCCCTGCTTGTAATCTCCCATGGCATGGTAGGCCAACGCAAGATTATTCATGGCCATCAGGGTATGGGGATGCCTGGTTCCCAACTTTACTTTCATCTGCTTTACCGTTTGTTCAAACAACGGAACAGCCCGATCGGCTCTTCCAAGATTAAAATAAACTCGTGCGAGGCTCTCCATGCTGGTCAGTGTGTAGTCATCATTGTCTCCAAATCTCTCTCGGCGGAGATTGAACGATTTTTCGAAGAGTGGCAATGCCTGTTCGAACTTACCATCATCGCAATAAGCCCCAGCGAGATTATTCATTACCACCAGCGACCTGTGATCACCTTCTCCAAGTTTGCTTATCAATTGTTCATACACCTGCTTGAGCATCGGAATGGCATTCTTGACATTGCCCAGACGCAGATTACATATTGCCATTTCATTCATGCACATCAATGTATCCGGATGATCCAACCCCTTGTGCTTTTCGTAGATTTCAAGAGTTTTCGAGTAGACTTCCAAGGCATGAGAAGCCTCTCCCAAACTAAGAAGTGACGAGCCCAGTTTCTTTTGCAGGCTGGCCACCACCATCGGGTCGCCCAACTGTGCGTTATTTAATTGACTGACAGCATGTTTCAGATTCTTTGCCAAGGCCTGTCGGAACTCGCCTAAATCGGAATACTTCTTCTCGGTATCCAGCCCGCTGAAGACTGCTCCCAGAATCTCTATTCCCTGCTTGGCATATCCCAGATTCTTTTCGGCTTCCTGCCGCTTCGCGTCGGCATCCAACTTCGCCAGCCGCTCCCCCTCGGCCCGCTCGCTTTCTGCAATACGAGCACGGTTAGCCTCCATCATGCCCCACGACGTACCGGCTATCCCTGCAAGAAGGGTGAAGAATACTAGCCCCGCTGCTATCACGCTACCCTTGTTCCGCCGGACAAACTTCTTCAAACGGTACGCCGTACTGGGTGGAACTGCCAGTACCGGCTCACCTGAGAGATATCGCAACACATCAGCAGCAAAGCCGTTGGCCGTTTCGTAACGGCGTGTGCGGTCCTTTTCCAGTGCCTTCATCACAATCCAGTCGAGTTCCTGTCGTAAAAGTCCAGTCAGATTTCTCGGCTCGGTGCTGCGATTGGCGCTCAGGCTTGCCAGAGTGTCAGCCGTGGACAGCTTGGTGCTGGGACGAGGTGGCTCTTCTTCCCGCACTACACGCAGCATTTCCAGAAGCCCTTTTTGCTCTAGCTCCTTCTTTGAAAACGGCGGCGACCCGGTAAGTAACTCGTAGAGCAAAACTCCCAGTGCATAGACATCGGAGCGGGTGTCGATATCAGCGTTGTTGAACGTTGCCTGTTCAGGCGACATATACTGTGGTGTGCCTACCACGCCGCCGAAGCCGGTATCAATGGTCTTTTCCGTCAACGTCCCGCCGGTTGCCTTGGCGACGCCAAAATCAATTACCTTGACAACGGGTTTGTCATCATACAGGGCAATCAGCACATTCGATGGTTTGATATCGCGGTGAATGATGCCCTTCTGGTGAGCGTGCTGGATAGCCTGGCAAACGGGCACAAAAAGTTCCAGCCGTTCGCGAGGCGTTAGTTTTCGGCTATCGCAATAGTCAGTAATTGGGATTCCTTTGACCAGCTCCATCACAAAAAAGGGTCGATGGTCATGCAGGCCGCCATCAAGAACCTTGGCAATATTCGGGTGATCCATCAGGGCCAACGCCTGTCGTTCCGCTTCGAAGCGTGCCAGAACCTGTCTGGAGTCCATACCGGCCTTAATGAGTTTGACTGCTACAAACCTCTTGACTGGTTCCGACTGTTTGGCACGCCAGACACTTCCCATTCCCCCTTCACCAATCAATTCAACCAGAGTGTATTTGCCAGCAATGACAGCCCCAGCAGATTCTCCTGCGACAGAGTGAAACGAACTGGTTCGAGCGGGTGGTAAATCGGCTGTTGCCTGGGGAGAAGCCTGGTTGAGAAATCCGCCAGAGTTTTCATGGGCCTGCAGAAGTGCTTCCACCCGTGCCCGCAGTTCGGGTTTGCCTTCACATGCACGATCCAAAAGGACAGCGCGTTCTGCTTCAGGGGTACCTAATGCCAGTTCGAACAGGGTTTCTTCGGTCATGGTGGATGCCTCCCACCCTATTAGCGAGAACCGGGGCGGTCGAGCATCAGATTACCCTAGTTTTTCTCAGGAGTCTTGGAGATTCTATCCCTCTCCGCCTGCCATTTCTTCACTTCATCAGGCTTGTTGGTTTCGGTGTAGAGCTGGATGAGGCGGTCAAGGGCTTCGGGGAGGCGGGTGCTGCTTCGTGGCGGGATGGTTTTCTCCCGCTGCTTCAAGCCTTCGTAGCCTTTGATCAACAGCGGTTCAGCCTCGGCATATCTCTTCTGGCCCATCATGGCGGCGCCGAGGAGGGAGTGAATGTTGAAGTATGACCAGGAATCGGTATCCGTTTTCTCAGTCAGGTTCTTTAACTCCAAGATAACCGTTTCTGCTTCATGCCATCTATTCTGTGCGAGCAATACCAGAGTCAACACATAAAGCTGTTGACCATAGGGTATCGAATTCGGCCCGTGCTCCTGCTTGATCGCAGCAAGATATTTTCTCTGCCAGGTCTCGGCTTGCTCATACTTCTTGAGTTTCAAGTAACAATCGATCATATCTCGCAT
>JAEUIE010000002.1 GCA_016795155.1 Planctomycetia bacterium
GCCAAGCTCGCGGAAGAGCAGCGATGGAACCACGTCCTGTACGCTTCATCGGAAATGAAAATCCGGAATGGCTACTATTACGATCCACGACGCGGCGTGGCGCAGCCTGCACTCGATCTGCCGATGGAGCAGGTCGCTGAACGTGACATCATCCGTATGCGGTTTATGCCGAAGAGTCCGCGTGAGGATGCGATCATCGCCGATGCGCTTCTTGAAGTGGAGAACGAGGAAGCGGAGGCCGATGCCTGGTACGAGAAGGTCAACAACATGGAGGTGCCGACCGATGCGCGGAAGTTCGACCCGGTGTTCAACGAATCGCCCGGCATGCAACACGCCAGGAATCGAGGCTACGTGACCACCGCGAAGAAGATCTTTCTGGAACGGCTAAAACATTACAACGAAGTCTGGCAGAAGGCGGAAGAAAAAGTCGAAGGCCTGATGGAAGCCATCGGCATCAAGATCGGCTTCTGCCACGAATCGGTTGGTCTGCCGAGAAGTGTACAACGAGCCGCTGAAGGCGATGCGGAGGCGATCAAAGCGTTGAAGTCAGCAGTGAAGGAGATGCAGGCCAATAAGTCAACGATCAAGAGTGAAGCAGAGAAGAAGGAACAGTTGAAGCATGCGCTCAACACGCCATACCATGTGCAGGCGTTGGCCATCTTCCTGGCGTTCAGCAGTTTGTGGACGTGTACGAGTATGGTGTTTGCCGTGGGACACGTTTCCAACGTGTCATCGGGGATGAGTCGCCCAGGCATCGCAAGCCGCTGGCACGATACAATCGTGCCCCACGATGTTGTGGAACAGGATTCCAATCCTGTTCGCGGTGACAATACGCTGTCACCGCTCGACACTGTCAAGATTGGAATCTTGACCCACCACGGACTGCCAGGAGCAGGGGACGCTCACGCGATTCCGGACTTATTTTGCCACTTTTCTCCGCGCGGCCCCGCCCCGGGCTTAAAGAGACCGGGGCTAAATGAGCCTTTTTCTACGCTTTTTTCCACGGTTCCGACCGACACTGGCTAATCGCCAATCCGCCGTCGAGTGGGAAAAAATTCACGTTTTTCCCACTCAAATCAGCGGAGATGCTGCGCGCGGTGGAGTTGCACTTGTCGGAGGCTTCTATGAGACGTTTACTTCTTCCCGCGTTTAAACAGGAAATTGGCAACCATTTTGATCGGATCATAGTATTCATCGACGATGCGTTCCTTGAGAGGAATGATGGCATTGTCGGTGATGTGAATATGTTCGGGGCAGACCTTGGTGCAGCATTTCGTGATATTGCAGTATCCCAGGCCCTGCTGATTCTTGAGATCGGCAAGCCGGTCGCCTTCATCGATGGGGTTCATTTCGAGCGCCGCGGAATAGACAAAAAACCGCGGGCCGATGAATTCATCGTGCTTATGGTGATCACGCAAAACGTGACAGACATCCTGGCAGAGGAAGCACTCGATGCACTTGCGGAACTCCTGAGGGCGGTCGATGTCGGACTGCGCCATCGTCCAGGTGCCATCGGGACGATCGGCCTTCTTGGGAGAGAAGCCTTTGATCTTCTTTTTAACTTCGAAGTTCCAGGAAACATCAGAGACCAGGTCGCGCATGTGGGGGAACGCCCGCATGGGTTCGACTGTGATGGGATTTTCCGCAGGCAGTTGCTTGATCTGGGTCATGCACATGAGCTTGGGCATACCGTTGATTTCAGCGCTGCAGGAGCCACACTTGCCAGCCTTGCAGTTCCAGCGTATGGCGAGGTCTTGTGCGTTTTCAGCCTGGATCTGGTGCATGGCATCGAGGACCACCATGCCTTCGGTGACTTCGGTGGTGTAGTCTTTGAACTCACCTTGTCCGCTGTCGCCTCGCCAGATGCGGAAGGTAACCTTGCTCATTTCTTCTGGTCCTCGATGATTTGCTTGAGTTCTTCAGGCATCGGAGTAAGAGGCCTGCGCTGGAGTTGCATGGCGCCGTCCGGGCCTTTTTTGATGATGCTGTTGTACGTGCCGCCATCGGTGGATTTGTCCGGATAGTCATCACGGAAGTGACCACCACGGCTTTCCTTGCGGTCGAGAGCAGCCTTGGCAATGGCTTCGGAAACCGTGAGCAGGTTGGCGAGATCGATGCAGGTGTGCCAGCCTGGGTTATACACTCGGCCACCACCCACACCGGCATTCACCGCCCGTTTCTTCAGATCACCAATCACTTCCAGGGCCTTCTGCATTTCACCTTCGCGGCGGACGATTCCAACCAGATCCTGCATAGTATCCTGCAATTTGGCTTGAACCGCATAGGGAGATTCAGCAGAAGAACCGCGTTCAAGCGGAGCCATTGCCTTACGGATATGTTCGTCAACTTCGGCCTGATTGATTTTGCCAGCTCCCTGCTTTTTGGCAAATTCTGCAGCGAAATCGCCAGCACGTTTGCCGAAAACAACCAGATCGGAGAGCGAATTGCCACCCAGTCGATTGGCGCCATGAAGCCCGGCCGCCACTTCGCCAGCTGCGAACAGTCCGGGTACACTGGTCATCTGGCTGTCGCCATCGACGCGGACGCCACCCATGATGTAATGCGTTGTCGGACCCACTTCCATGGGAACCTTAGTGATGTCGATATCTGCCAGTGCCATAAACTGGTGATACATGCTCGGCAGTTTCTTCTTAATATGCTCCGCGGCATTGGGTATCTTTTCCTTGATCCAGGCTATATCGAGGAAAACTCCGCCATGTGGGCTGCCACGACCTTCACGTACTTCACGCTGGATGCAGCGGGCAACGTGATCGCGAGTCAGGAGTTCCGGTGGACGGCGAGCCGATTTATCACCCAGCACATAGCGCCAGCCTTCTTCGGGGCTGTCAGCGGTCTGGTTCTTGTAATTATCCGGGATGTCATCAAACATGAAGCGTTTGCCATCCTTATTGCGAAGGACGCCACCTTCACCACGAACTCCTTCGGTAACCAGAATGCCTTTCACGCTGGGTGGCCAGACCATGCCTGTCGGATGGAACTGCACGAACTCCATGTCCATGAGTTCTGCTCCGGCGTGGTAGGCGAGAGCCTGACCATCACCGGTGTATTCCCAGCTGTTACTGGTAATCTTGAAGGCTCGGCCCACACCACCCGTAGCCAACACAATGGCTTTGGCATGGAAGAGTTTAAATTCGCCCTTTTGACGATCATAGCTGAGCGCACCACAAACCCGGTCGCCATCTTTCAGAAGGGTGCATACGGTGTGTTCCATGTGGACATCAATGCCCTGATGAACACCATGATCCTGCAAGGTGCGGATCATTTCGAGACCAGTGCGGTCGCCAACATGTGCCAGTCGTGGGTAACGGTGTCCGCCGAAGTTGCGTTGCAGGATGCCACCATCCTTGGTGCGGTCGAAAAGTGCGCCCCAGGCTTCCAGCTCGCGAACACGGTCAGGCGATTCCTTGGCATGAAGCTCAGCCATGCGCCAGTTGTTGAGATACTGGCCGCCTCGCATGGTATCAGCGAAGTGTACCTTCCAACTGTCTCGGTCATCCACATTAGCCATGGCAGCTGCCATGCCACCTTCAGCCATGACGGTGTGGGCCTTGCCCAGTAGCGATTTGGTGATCAGCCCGACTTTGACACCGGCAGCTGCTGCAGCGATGGCGGCACGCAACCCGGCACCGCCTGCTCCAATCACCAGGACGTCATGTTCAAGTTTTGCAATCTCAGGCATTCAGTGCTCCCTCTGAGATGGCTTTGTGTCATTTTTTATCTGCTGTTTACGACACAAAGGGACGCAGAGAAATTAAAGTGTAAAGTGAAGGTCCTTCCATATGCCCATGGAACACATGCGGATATAGATGTCAGAAAAGGCAACGGAGAACAGCGACGCCCATGCCCATCTGTGATGATTGTTGTTCAAGCAGGTGGAACAGTCGTAGATTTTCTTCTTGATCGGGTGCAGGGAGAGTACATCGAGAACTCCACCCACCAAGTGACGGAACGAATGGCAACCAAAGGTGTAACCTGCCAGAAGGTAAACATTCAAGCAAAGTATCAGCGTTCCAACGCCTATGCCAAAGGTCTTACCGCTACCGTCTGGCTTATCCCAGATGAATGCAAGTACCGCATCGTAGGCGAGGAAACAGATAAACAGGATGGCAAAGTAAAGGAAATAGCGATGGATGTTTTGCAACACTAACGGCAGTGTTTTCTCACCGAGATAGCTGCTACGCCATTCTCCAACTGCACAAGAGGGCGGATCACTCCAGAATGCCTTGTAATAGGCTCCACGATAGTAGTAACAGGTAAAGCGAAAGAATGCAGGGAAGGGGAGTATGATCAAAGCAGGTGAGAAAGGAAGCCAACCAGGCCACCATGTTGGCTTGGGGCCAAACCAGGCGTGTGGCGAATCTCCCCAGAGTTCAGGTGAATAAAACGGCGATAGATACGGGCCCCAGGTATAAAAAGCATTCTGGAACGCGGCCCACGTTGCATAAATGATGAATGAACTGAGGATCACAAACACAATGAGAGGTTGAACCCACCAGGCATCCTGCCTTAACGTTTCGCCCATTCGTCGAGGTGGTGACATGGGCAAAGACACACGAGACATATGTTCTCCCAGCCTGAGTTATGCTTTACTCATTAATCTAGTAAAGCATGCCTGTCAATGAAGGATTTTTTCATCTCCTCCTGGCATTCTTACAAATCAAACTGCCTGTAAGAATACTCGATTCCGGCTAAATGTTATTCGACGCTCTTGTTCTGGATGGATTTTGTAATTTTCCATCTACATGAGATCAGGCTTATGTAACCGTGTGCTTAATGGCTCAAACCAAACGAATCCAGATATTTGCCTGCCAGTCTCATCTTCTCATAATTCTCCAAAAAACAGAATATCGCACCATCAACGCATTCACATTCAGATTTTATCTGTTACAGTGGTTATGCGGGATGCCTTTCATATCGAGGTAGTCATGCGGATTTCAATATTGCTTTTGTTTTCACTTGCACTCTTGTTGACTTCAAGCGTTTGTGGCGATGATAAAGATGCCGTTAAGAAGGAAAAACTGAGCAAAATTCCTCCCCTGACATTTGTCGGGAGTCTGGAGGGCGAAATTGTTCATGTAGAGGGTGGAGATCGACTGGTTTTAAAAACCAAAGAAATTGTTCCTCAATGGGTCAGCAATTCTGCGGCGCAGGCAGGTGCCGCTGGCAGGGTAAACAATCTAGTTAACCTTAGGTCTAACACAGGGGGCGGCGGAACATTTGTTCCCAAGGAACAGATCAAGGATATACCGTTGAATCTATCCCCTGATCTGAAAGTCCGGATCATGTATACCACTGCCTCCGATAATAAGAAGGATACAAATACGAAAAGCAAAAAAAGTAAGGCTACAAAGGAAAAAGAACTTGCTGAAAAAGACCCTGACTACAAGCTGGGTGGGTCTGCAGGTACCAAATCCCAATTAGCCAAAGGACAGTGGGTTCGAGTTGCAGTGGGAAGAAATAACGATTTAGTGAATCCACAAATCTATGGCATGGTGGTTTTCGTCATAAGAGAAGGCAAGTGACAGTTCGGTTCCCGAACGCGAACAATCTTAGCGGATGTAGGGTGACTATTCGAGCCCCCCTACTCTGAATGATTGAATTAGGAGTTGTTCGCAATCCATAACCGGATAGAATCTGTTCTGCCCCAAATCATGCAATGTGGCACTACCACAGCTTTGCAGAAGAAAAGCCTCACCACAGGGAGCGTATCGAAATGAAGCGTTATTTATTAAGCATGGCCGTTTGTGCAGCCTTGGCGACTCCACTTATTGCTGATTACCTGGTTATCCGCATCAATTTAGGATCAGAAACCTCATCACCATTAGCCAATACGAATAGTAATCAGCAGGGAATCGGGGCCGGTGGGTTAGCTGGTGGTGGTGCCATGGGACAAGCTAATCGAGGACGAGGTCTTGGTGGAAAGGGTGGTGGCCTTGCAGGAGGCGGTGGTGGTGCAGGGGGAGCAGGACTAGGTGATTCAGGCGGAGGTCCTATTGGAGGTGGGTTAGGATTAGGAGGAGGTGGTGGAGCAGCCGCTGGAGGCGGTGGTCCCGTTGGTGGTGGATTAGGACTCGGAGGAGCTGGTGGTGCAGCTGGCGGTGGTACAGGAGGTAATCGAGGAAGAGGTCTTGGAGGCAAAGGCGGAGGACTTGCGGGCGGTGGTGGAGGAGCAGCCGGTGGTGCAGGTGCAGGTGCAGGTGGAGCTGGTCTCGGAGATCTTGGTGGTGGTCCAATCGGAGGTGGTATGGGGCTGGGAAATATGGGTGGCGCCCCCAGTGGAGGTCCGATTGGCGGTGGCATAGGTTTGGGTGCATCTGGAAATAATGCTGGACAGAATATCAATCAAGCAACTGGTCTTGTTGCCAATAAAGGTGATCTCTTCATTGTTGCAACTGAAGTGACTGTCACCAAGCCACGCAATACTGATAAAGTTCTGATCTCCCATAAATGGGGGCAGTCAGTTATGAACCCCGAATGGTCTTTGCCTGGTCGGGCAACCATGCAGATAATTAAAGTACCTGGTCTCGATGCACGCTATACCAAGAAACGAAGTGAATTGATCGAATCAGGCAACAAAGAATACTTAAAGCTTGCCGAGTGGATGCTGGAAAACTGGAATATGCCTGCTGAAGGTAAGTTTTCGATGCAGGCAAAATTTGAAGCTTACCTCAATGAATTGAATTCTCAGTCATCCAAGTTGACACCCTCAGATAAAGCTAGGATCGATGCGCTGTTAGCGGTTCGCTCAGAATTGGCGAAACCCATCAAGCCTGCTTCCGAGGAGCAAGAGTTAGTCAAACTGGTTCTGAATAATGTTGGCAAAGATTACAAGACCCTGCAGAAAGGTCACTTTGTCATTTACTATCCGCCGCGAACGGAAAAAGAAGCTGAAGCTAAACTCGCCCGCATGGAACAATCATATCTTGGTATCATGTACTGGTTCGCACTTCAGGGAAGGGCATTGCCCGTTCCAGAAAAGCAGATGATCTGCCTGCTTGCTGAAACTCCTGACAAATTCAAAACTCTGCACAAGATGTTTGATGAAGTTCCCATGTACGCGGACGGATTTTATTCTTCCCTTGATAATGTCACCATTCTGGCACCTGCTAGAGTTGATCCTGCCTATGACAAGTTTTACAGCATGTACAAGAGCGTAGAGACTTCTCTCAAGACCCATAGCCTGGATTACAAAAAGCTGCTGAATGATCGACTTGATAAACCGGCGGTAAATCCTTCAAAAGATGATCAGCAGAAAGTAAGTGATGCTGTCACCGGATATATTTTTGCCTTGGCTGCCAATGCTGCCAATGAAGAAGGCGATGTAGCGACTGCTACCGTCGAGGCTTTCAGGCAGGTAGCTGCTGCTACAGGCTATATGCCCCGTTCCGTGTTGCTTCCAAGGTCTGTCAAAGAAGGTCTGGCTTCATTCTTTGCAACTCCAAAAAGCTCAGGAGAACTCAATCTGCCTTCACTATGGTCAGGAATTGGTGGGGCTCATTGGTTATATCTCCCGCTATTCCGCAAGATGGCTGATGCACGTAAGGGTGGTGAAAACGCTGAGGTTTCTGTTGATGAAAAGACTGCCAGTCCACGAAAAATCAAGATCGGAAAACTTGATGTAATGGCAGTGGTCTCAGATCGAGTTTTTCGCAAAGCTGAAACCGCTACTAGCGAAGACAAAAGCTTTATGATGAGCAAGGCGCAAGCTGAGTCTTGGGCCTTGATGTACTATCTGGCCAAGAATCGTCTTCCTGAATTGCGAAAGTACTTCGAAGAGCTTCGGGATATGCCTCGTGATATGGAACTTTCGGCAACAGTTCTCGAACAGGCTTTTGCCCGAGCATTCAACTTGCTGGATGCTCAGGGTGAAAATCTTGACAAGAACAAAGTAGCTAAGTTCGAATCAGATTGGGCGAAACAAATGGAAATGGAACGCCTGACTGTCGAGAACTCCGAAACTGGCAAGTAATCGGAATCTGCAAGTCTTTTTATTCTGCCTCCAGAGATTCTGGAGGCATTTTTTTGGAATTTTCCTTTTGGTTCACATACCAGCTAATCTGTCTTGCTAATCCATGCAGTATCTTGTTTTCGGTTTCCGTGATTTGTGCTCGCCCCAGTAAATGCCGTATGGCATGAAAAACCGATGGACCTTTCTCTCCCCAGACAAAATGGATGGCACGCAACGCTGCTTCCAGATGCTCAAACATGCTTTGTGTCTGATAGGCTGAAGCAAGTTGAACAGCTTCATGTTTCGTAGGATTTATTCCATTTGAAAGATACCATTCATAGAGTGTGATCACCACTGCCTGTGCAAGGTTCAATACAGGATAGTCAGCATTTGCGGGGATCGTCAGAACATAGTTACAGATAGAGATTTCTTCATTTGTCAGACCATGATCTTCGGGGCCAAATACCAATGCGATTCTGCCACGATCACTTGTTTCTCTGGCCTTCTGAATACCATGTTGTAGTTCGACAACGTTTTGTTTTCTAAAAAGGCCCCCTGTTCGCGCCGAGGTACAACCTGTCCATACGCAATCAGATATTGCATCAGTCAAAGATTGAAAGGTTTGCGATTTCTCAAGAAGCATGGCACCATGTGTTGCCATCGATCTGGCTTCGTGTGAACACGGATTTGCAAGAGGATTGACCAATCGAAGCTCACTGATTCCAAAATTGAGCATAGCGCGAGCAACTGAGCCCAGGTTGCCGTCGAATTTGGTTCGAACGAGGATAACACAACAGGCTTGGTGTAAGGTTGATTCGATCATAAATTAGAAACAGGTAAATCCTTGGTAAATCACAGAATGAAACTTATCTTAGCAATCATTCAGCCTGCAAGGCTGGAAGCTGTGAAAGAAGCACTCGCTCGTGTAGCGGTGTTCCGTTTAACCGCTATCGAAGTTCAGGGTTTTGGTCGACAGAAAGGGCAAGGCGAAACATATCGAGGTCATGCATTCAGCATGAATCTGTCTCGTAAAATACAGTTGCAGATTGCGGTGAATGAAGACTTCGTAGAACCCACAGTGAAAGCAATAATGGAGGCAGGCCGTACCGGCCCTACTGGCCAAATCGGTGATGGAAAGATATTCATCTTACCTCTCTCTGATTGCATTCGAATTCGTACTGGGGAACAGGGACCCGAAGCTATCTAGTTTTTTATCTTTAAACAGCCAGGGTGAAGTATGCAACAAGGCTATCTTCTATGCGATGATCTCATGTGGATGAGCCGAGTCATGGCTGAGGCCAGGGAACTTGGATTGAAGATCGTTCCATCCAGAACTTTGAAACAGTTAATAGATGCAATCAAAGTGAATGGTATACACAGTGTTATTATAGATCTGGCACAAGCCGAAATTGGCGATAACCCATCGATAGTTATCGATCAATTGAAGTCAGTTGGCGTTTCCAGGTTGATTGCTTACGGTTCGCATATCGAAACCGATCTGTTGCAAGCTGCCGCACATGCTGGTTGTGATCCAGTTTTAGCCCGCAGCAAGATGGCTGCACAACTCAGAGTACTGCTTCCTGAATGGTTGGCTTAAATTCCTCTCATCTGTATTGGTTCCTTGAAATTTTCGTGGAAAAGCCGTGTTATCTGAATAGGTTATTCTCTCACGTTAATTAGCGGAACTATGCCATGTCTCTGTTCGCCAACCTCTTCTACGAAGAATCTGCATCTGGAATCATGCTTCGGGCTATGCCTCTGCTGATCTTTATTCTGGCAGTAGTTGCAATTGCTTACCGTTATTATTCGGCATTCATTGCGGCAAAAGTATTAGCACTCGATGACAAGAACGAAACGCCTGCTCACCGTCTCAATGATGGCAAAGACTACACTCCCACCAATAAGTGGGTATTGTTTGGCCATCACTTTGCAGCCATATCCGGTGCTGGGCCACTGATTGGACCAGTGTTGGCGTTGCAATTTGGATATGCACCTGGACTCTTCTGGCTGGTTATTGGAGTTTGTCTGGCTGGAGCTGTACAGGATATGACCGTACTCTGTGCCTCCGTGCGATTTAATGGCAGATCGCTGGCAGAAATTGCAAGACAGGAACTTGGAAGCTGGGCCAGTCATATTCTTTCTCTTGCTACGGTAGTCATTGTCATTATTGCCCTGGCTGGACTTGGTTTTGTTGTGGTAAAGGCGTTGGGTGGCGATGAAGTGGAATATGCCCGTGGCACCATTATAACTGCTCCTCCCAATGGCGAATTCAAATGGGAATACATCGATACCGGTGCATCTGGGTATTATACCACCGTAGTTTTATGCCCAGCAGGTAGCACAATCACGTTTCCACGTGATAAAGATAAAGACGGTAAGATCATAACCCATGCTAACGACACCATCAAAGTGCATCGGCCCGAAGAATTCATCATTAGATTCCCTCAGGAAATTCCTCCTCTTCGGAAGGAATTACGACTGCTTGAAGGAAGCAAGGAAATTATTAAGGGTAGTTCATGGGGATTATTCACTATAGCTGCCACCATTCCAATCGCTTTGCTTGTAGGTTTTTATATGTATCGCGTGCGGCCAGGAAAAATTCTGGAAGCCTCAATTCTGGGCGGCGTGCTGGTTATTGCAGCAACCATCGTAGGAGCCTGGATTCCTGGATCAGCTATTGAAAAGTGGTTCTTATTGACAAAAACTCAGACCATCTGGGCTTTGTGTATTTATGGTTTTGTCGCCTCCGTTCTCCCCGTCTGGATGCTCCTTTTGCCTCGCGATTACATTTCAAGTTTTCTCAAAATCGGCACTATCGCACTGTTAATCGTGGGTACCATCATTGCCAACCCGGTTTTAAATCATCCTCCAATGAATCCTGCATTCCAGGAATCAGGCCCAACCTTCGATGGCAGTGTATTCCCGTTCGTGTTTATTTGTGTCATGTGTGGTGCCATTTCCGGTTTTCATGCACTGGTGGCATCGGGTACCACTCCCAAAATGATTGATAAAGAATCTCACATTCGAACCATTGGTTATGGTGCAATGCTTATGGAAGGAATGGTTGGTGTCGTAGCGTTAATTGCTGCCGCTGCATTACCAGTTCCCCTGTACTACGATATCAATGTGAGCCAGGCTGATATGAAGAAGTATCAACCTGCACTGGTTAAGCTTTATTCAGATTTGGGCCTTGATCAAAAACAAGTGAATGATCCTTTGCATCAAGTTCAGGCGGATAGCCTGCAGCATTTGAAGCTATCTCAAGTGGAAGAAATGGTTGGCGGTGAAACACTGCGAGGTAGAACTGGTGGGGCGGTGACATTGGCTGTAAGTATGGCACTGATCTTCACCAAAGCGCTTGAATGGACAGCATTACCAATACAAGCAATCATCAAATATTGGTATCACTTCGCTATTATGTTTGAAGCGTTGTTTATTCTAACGACCATTGATGCCGGTACCAGGATTGCACGGTTCATTCTGCAAGATGCACTTTCGCGATTTCATCCTAAATTTAGCGATACAGCATGGCTTCCTGGTTCTGTCATCGCAACCGCACTGGTTACCGCTGGTTGGGGTTGGCTGATCGCTAACGGAACGATTCAAACTATCTGGTCCATGTTTGGAGTTGCCAATCAGTTGCTGGCTGTTGCCGCCCTGGCAGTTGTAACCACCATGCTCTTTAATCGAGGCAAGGGACAATATGCATGGATCACACTTCTCCCGATGTTGTTTATCACGACGACAACCATGTATGCTGGCGGCTTGATGATCAAGAAATTCATTTATGCTGACAACTGGGTGAGCATTACTCTTACCTTCTTCATAATGCTGAGCGTTGCTTTGCTTCTGCTGATCGCGATAGGGCGATGGCTTGGAGTGATGTTTAAGAAATAATCAGAGTTCTGTGTAATCTGTAATAACGTTAGAAGATATGACATTAGTCAAGAATACAGGCCAGACTTGAGTCTGGCCTTTGTTTCTGCATATGGACTCCATTTGAGTCACCATGAAAAGGTTGTTGAAGGAACAAATTGAAAAGTGAAAGAATCGGGAAATCTATTTCAAAGCACTTGTGATTGATTTCAGGATTGTTTACCCTTGTTATAGCTCCGGTTCATGGAAGTACGCGAACCTTGTGGGGGTCGTGGCGTTCTTTTCGTTGAATGCCCCGATAGTCCGGTGCATGGAGGAGTCCAATGAACGACGCAGCTCTCGAATCAAATGTCCTGGCTCTGAATCGCCTTTACCTGGCGATTCATGTGATCTCTGCCAAACGTGCCTTTTGTTTGCTCTGCAAAGGTCTGGCAGAAGTCATCGATTCTCAGGATGGTTCGTTCGTCAATTATGATTTCTCCAGTTGGATGGAAGTAAGCGAACATCGCAAACTCAATGCCCGTGGCCCCAACGATGACTGGGTACGAACGGTAACCACTGAAATCCAGGTGCCTCGTATCATTCGACTCCTATCGTATGAACGGATGCCTCGCCAGACGGTCAAGTTCAACCGGCGCAATATCTTCGCACGCGATCACAATCAGTGTCAGTATTGTGGCAAGCGATTTGCCACGTCTGATCTGTCACTTGATCACGTGGTTCCACGCAGTCAAGGTGGTGGAGCAACCTGGGAGAACATTGTCTGTGCCTGCCTGGCTTGCAATATCAAGAAGGGTGGCCGCACTCCTAAGCAGGCGAATATCAAGCTGATTCGCAAACCGGAAAAGCCCAAACGTTCGCCACTCCTGAGCCAGAAGCTGACCCAGGAAAAGTACCAGTCGTGGAAGAGCTTCCTCGACAGTGCTTACTGGTCCGTAGAACTCAAGTAGGCTGAGCAAGCCTGTCGATTACAAGATAGGGTTGTGTTTTTCACAACCCTATTTATCTCCACTGGTCGAGGCGGAATAAAGTCTTAGAATTGCATTCCGGGGCGTTTAGCTCAGTTGGCTAGAGCACCAGCTCGACACGCTGGGGGTCACAGGTTCGAGTCCTGTAACGCCCACTCGATCAGAACCGTTGACAGGAATTGTCAGCGGTTCTTTTGTTGTGCCGTGGCAACCACTTACGTCTGATGTATCCACCGACGGTGTCCGCTTGGCATTTGCTGGCGTACTGACTGGTGTGACCTCACATTGTCCTGCTTGCATCTGAGTTGGTGCAAGTACCGCTTCACAAATTCATTTTCTCCATTCAGATACTATATCGCCCGAAGGCCTATCCTCTGCTGCGTATCGCACACATGGTCCATACTGTGGCCATGAACACTCTTAAAATACGGAATCATTATTTCTCGATGTAAGCCATTTCAAGCGAGAACATCCCGCACTACTCGACCCGAAACATCGGTCAGGCGATAGTCTCGGCCGGAGTGGCGGTAAGTCAGCCGTTCGTGGTCCAACCCCATCAGGTGTAGGATGGTCGCATGGAAATCATGGACGTGAACAGGATTGTTCGCGGGTCTGATGCCGTACTCGTCTGATTCGCCGTACGTGATACCTGGCTTCACGCCGGCACCGGCCAGCCATGACGAGAAGACCCAATGATGATGTTCCCGGCCCTTGGCGTAGGCAGCGGCATTGAAGGGAGTGCGTCCAAACTCAGTGGTCCAGACGACAAGGGTATCCTTAAGCAAGCCACGCTGCTTGAGATCGCGAAGCAGCCCTGCGATGGGTTGATCAACATTTTTGGCCAAAGGTGTATGGGTCATCATGTCGCCGTGGGCATCCCAGTTGTTGGAGGAGCCAACGTCGATCAGTTCGACGAAACGAACTCCCCGTTCGACGAGCCGCCGTGCTACCAGGCATTGCCAGGCGAAGCCTTTGGTGCTGCCGCGTTCGAGGCCATACATCTTGAGGGTTGCCTCGGATTCTTTAGTGAAGTCAAATACCTCGGGCATCTCGGCCTGCATGCCGAAAGCAGTCTGGTATGATTTCATCCGGGCAGCCAAAAGGGGATCATCGGAACGTGATGCCAGGTGCCGTTGATTCATTTTGGCCAGGTAGTCGAGTTCCAACTCTTGCAGCCTACTGGAGGGTGTACGTCGATGGATGTTGGCCACCGGTTCGGAACCAGGCACGACGAGGGTTCCCTGATGGGCAGCAGGAAGAAAGTCACTGCCCCAAACCTGGCCACCAGCGTACGGCGATTGCGGAGCGATCACCATGAACGATGGCAGATTGCGGTTCATCGTGCCCAGCCCGTAGCTCAACCAGGATCCGATGCTGGGGCGGGCAAAGGTGAACGAACCGGTGTGGATACCAAGCGTCGCTTCATAGTGATTGGTGTGATCGGAAGTCATGGATCGGATGATACAGAGATCATCGACACATTCAGCTAAGTGCGGAAAGAGCGAACTGACACGGGTTCCACATTTGCCATGCGGGGCAAAGTCCCAGCGAGGCCTGGTGAGGAACATCTTGTGATCGCCCTTGCGGCCCTGGAACTCGTTGACAGAGACAGTCTTGCCGGCATCGGCGAACAGTTTTGGCTTGTGATCCCAAGATTCAATGTGCGAAACACCGCCACTCATGTAGAGAAAGATAACATTCTTCGCTTTGGCGGGAAAGTGCGTGGGCTTGGGGGCATAGGGATCAGAAGACTTACTGTCTTCGGCCATCAGTTGTGAGATCATCCCCGGCAACAACATCGATCCGCCGATCATGGATCGCAGCAAGCCACGGCGAGAAGGAGAATAAAGGGGGGTAGTGCTCATCAATGATCTCACTCGACGTGCAGGAATTCGTTGCTGCCGAACAGGGTACGTAAGAAAGCGGCCAGGGAACGGGCTTCGAGGTTATCTTTCTTATCCGCTTTCAACTCAGTCTGGTATGAAGTGAGAAAGGCTACGGCATAGGCACTTTCAGCTTCGGTGGGTGGACGGCCATATGCCTGACGGTAAGCTTGAGCGATACACTCCGATTGGCTGGCCGAGGCTGATCGCAATCGCTGGGCCCATTTCTCACTGGCGCGGTGAATGAAGGGATCGTTCAAGAAGTAGAGTGACTGCGTGGGTACCGTGGTCACCAGGCGATCAGCGGTGGAAGCATTTGGGTCAGCTCCATCAAAGAGCGCCAGGAACGGATGCCGTTTGAGACGTTGGGTCATCAGGTAGATACTGCGTTTGTTGTGTGCATAGACGGCGATGAACGGATCGTGCTGCGTGAAGCCCCAACGGATTGGCGAAGGAAAGGGATGTTCATGGCCCGGTGCAATGTCGAGCTCCCCACTAATGACCAGGATGGCATCACGGATTTCTTCAGCACTGAGGCGACGCCGGGTAAAGCCTGCATAGAGATCAGAAGATGACTGGGATGCTTGCTGATAAGTTGCACTGAGCATGATCAGGCGGTGCATTGACTTGATCGACCATCCATTGCGAATGAATTCGGTGGCTAAGTGATCAAGCAACGCTGGATCTGAGGGTGGCTGGCCACGCACCCCAAAATCATTGGGGGTCTTCACCAGTCCCTGTCCGAAGTGATGTTGCCAGATGCGATTGACCATAACACGCGCTGTGAGTGGATGTTCGGGCCGAGTAAGCCAGTGGGCAAGTTCCATCCGTCCGCTACCGGTGGTTCCCTCGGGTAAAGACTTTCCGCCCAGCGACTTGATGAAGCCACGTGCTACCTCTTGGCCTGGTTGATCCGGTTCGCCACGCAGTTGAATGCGACAGTTATGCGGGGTGCCTTCTGCTACGCCATATGCCATCGCAAAGGGTTCGCTGGCCAGCAGGGTTTCCAGCTGTTTTCTGGCCTTGGCGGTTTTGGCCTGGATAGCTGCGAGTTGCTGGCGAATTTCAGCGATTTGTGCGCGTCGCTTTGAGTCGTCCCTGATTGGTACTGCGGTGGCTTCAAGAGGTGGTGTTGACGCATTGCCAAAGTAAAAGTTGTCGGCATCCAGCGACGGGCGAACGCCAGGAAGGTGGCCATAACTATCGATGAATGAGTAATCGATCACGCCATCCCACGGAGTTGCCAGTTGGCCACTGAAGTTGATCTTGCCCTTCTGTGAAACCAGCACCCCTGTGTAGGTTTTTGCTTTCAGATCCAGAGTCAGTTGCACCTGGTACCACTGACCGAGCAGAAGCGGCCCGACTGACTTTGTGAGATCACCGCTGCGCTGGAAGAACTCATGATCGTTAAAGAAGAGTTCGATGGCTGCGGAGTTCCCAGGACCATGCCCAAGGTAGTAACGCCAGGAGCCTAGGCCACCTTTGGCGTTGGAACCACAGCGGAAATCGAAGCTGGCATAAAGGCGCTGCTTGTCGTCCGGTTTGAGGTTGGCAAGAACTAGTCCAAAGCCGTCGTATTCACCACGATTAGGCAGGTGCATGCCGAGCTTGCCGGACGGATAGCGATTATGGAAGGGACTTTGCGAGCTGGCTGAAAGCTTCACGACACTATTGGGGCCAGCGTTCCAGGGACTGGCGGGTGGTGTAGCATCTGTCTGATGTTCAAGGTCGCCATCTATCCCAGTTAATGCCTTTAAGCGATCGTTGAGTATTATCGGGTCTGGTTCATTTGACGATGTGTGAACAGGTGGTCCCTTCGAGACTGGCGCAATAGGTGTATCCTGAATGCCCAGGTTATCAAACTCAATCGCGGGTAGTTTTCCATCTGCTTGGCCATAACGTTCAAATATCACATGGTTGATAACAGCGGACCACTCGGAGTTAATAGATTTGGCGGCAAAATCAGGAGTTGAGCCTGGTATGCCGATACAACCCGCAATTGTCTTCTTGTGTAGATCGAGAGTCGCTTGCAGATTGTACCACTGATTCAGCTTCACAGTGTAGATCGGCGTAGGCACCCCGCTGGTGTGAAGTAACACTGAATCGCCAGTGATCAGGATTTCAACTGCAGACTTATCTCCGAGTGTGCCCAGAGCGAAGCGATGCGATGCTTTGGAGCCTTGATCTATTGAGGTTACTCGGAAATCGAGATTGATGTAGAGCGTTTTGCAGTTCGTTGGGGTCCGCGCTGGAGAGATCGCCTGGGTAAATTGGTACATTCCCGCATCGGCAGGAACACTTGCGCCAACTTTCCCCAGCCGATAGAGATTCTGGTACGGACTCTGAGCAGTGTTGGTAATGGCTATTTTGCCCTTGTAAAGCCAGGGCGGAACGAGCACGCCATTGCTGCCACCTGCAGCCGGGGCTTGGAGCTCGAAATCGCCATCCATGTCGTGAAGAGAACATAATAATGCTGCGGGAATCGGCTGCTTCTGTTTTGCTAATGTGTGGGACAGGACGGCCAACTCGGTTTGATACTCATGCCATCTTGTTTGTGATTCTCTGGATGGCAGCAATGGTGCCAGGGAACGTATCTTCTGCTTTTGCTCTGAACCGGGGAAAGCGTAGCGAGTGCTATCAAAAATGCCATACAGAGCGTAGTAGTCGTGCATGGTGATGGGATCGAACTTGTGATCATGGCAGCGTGCACAGCCAACGCTAAGGCCCATCACAGATTGGCCCAGCGTATCGATGGTATCCTGAATGGTGAGATGGTGATAGTTCTCCGAATCGAAGCCGAAGCGGCGAGAGAGAGCGAGAAAGCCAGTGGCAGTGACACGTTCGGCAAAGCGACCACGTGGTCCATGGTCGGCAAGCACATCGCCGGCCACCTGTTCACGCAAGAACTCATCGTAGGGTTTGTCCGAATTGAAGGAGTCGATGACGTAATTGCGATAGCGCCAGGCTGAGGGCACCGGGTAATCAGCCGTCTCGCCGGCTGTATCAGCGTAGCGAACAACATCAAGCCAATGACGTCCCCAGCGCTCGCCATAGGCTGGCGATTGAAGCAGTCGATTCACGACAGTCTCGAACGCCTTGGAAGAGTTGTCAGCCAGGAAGGTATCGATCTCGTTGGGTGTCGGAGGTAACCCGGTCAGATCGAAGGTGGCACGGCGGATCAGGGTCAGCTTGTCTGCGGGAGTAGCAGGGCGAACGCCAGCCGTTTCCTGTCTGGCACGGATGAAGGAATCAATGGACGTTTTAAGCCACGTCTTGTCTTTGACTTCTGGCAGTGGTACATCACGAATCGGCTGGAACGCCCAGTGTCTGGTGGTCTCAAACTTCTTTGAACTTGCCGGCCAATATGCACCAGACTTCACCCAACTTACCAGGTCAGCCACCTGATCAGCCCGTAAGGCATGTTTCTTCTCCGGTGGCATGGCGGCAACACCGTCCTGCCTTTGGATGGCACGGATGAGCAGACTATTCTCTGGTTTGCCGGGCACAATAGAGGGGCCTGAGTCGCCGCCTTGGAGCAAAGCTTCACGTGAATCGACTCTCAATGATCCCGATGTTTTTCCGTCACCATGACAACGAAAGCAAGTGCCCAGAAGAATAGGCCGTATTTTGGCTTCAAAAATCGCATCATGATCATCGGCGCGGGCCGAATCAACTGAAACAATCGAAAGGCTCAGAACCAGTAGCATACTGTTTCGAACCAGCCAGGTCATAAGCCTTGCTTCTGTCATCGCTCAATGCCTATTCGATGTTGTGTTGGCGGTAACGGTCAAATTTCTGGTGGGACTGCCTTGTTAAGCAGTGGTTCAAGAAAGTACTCAGTATCGTACACGATCATCTGGTAAATGCCCAGCATTAGCCATAGTGAGATTGAGCAATTCCTGGTTTGTTAGTGAAATGGTGTTTTGCTGGAACGATGTCTGAGCGTGTGTCACAACTCATACTTCGATCAGACCACAGCATTAGCCAATCTGGAAGGTCTGTGAAAGCAAATTGATGAACGAGAACTTGGACTCCAAACGATGCAGCCATCAAAGCTCTGGCTTGTGCCTGAGCATCATTATAAATTTCGCCAGTCGGTTCGAGGTATATATCACAAGATTGTGTTCTGCTGTGGCATGCACGTTGACAGACGGAACAATCAAATATGATGCTATTCCTGACGTAGTTTACGTGGTATATATTTTAGGCCAACCCAGCCGCTTGGGATAATGTGTAAGCGAGTATTGCGTCTTGGCAATGCAGACTTTCAGTTACCACGTAGTCAGCCAGACGTACCGCCATGAGATCAGCGATAACGGAAGAGTTGCCGTGAGCAATCTTGGCAAAAGGCCCGGCATGCACCAGGGCAGGCGTTCCCTCTGCAGTCTGCACCAGGTTAGGCCGAAAGGTATCAGCCAGAAGGGCTGCCATCGCCCCGGCGGTGCCAATCTGTTCAGCGATAACTGGTGATCCCTCTACAGTCTGTCCCACTACGATGCATCCCAGGCATTCACGTATATCAAAGTAACAACCCGTGACAATGCTACCCAGTCCACTCATTGCGCATTCACCATGAGGAGGCCCGATAAACAGCAACCCTTTCTTAACTAGAGAAGAAGTGAGCAAAAAAAATAACCCTGCATAAGCAGGGCTTTTGGATTAGAAAATTGATATTTAGGGACGAGTCCTTGCTTGGACGTTCACCCAAGGAGAAACCGAGGAGGTCGTATTTAATCGTACTCGATAAAGATAGAGAGTTTGACGCTGTAGTCCGGAATCTACGTAGCGGTTCATATTAGCGTTCACCTCGGCAACAGTGTTCCATAAGGCAGTGTTCAGATCAAATTGTTGTATCTGCAAGGTGGTACCCGCGTCGTAACGCCCACGCCAGGAAATCTCAATGGAGGTTGGTGTTTTGGGTCGAGCTTGGACCCCCGCTGGTGAAGCGAGTCCAGGACCGGTGTTAACAGTGACTGTATCGGGAGCACCTGTGGCTGTGGTAAATCGCCAAGGCCGAACTCGGTAAATGTAATTCGTACCGGTTTTCACTTGGGTATCGTAATAGAAATTGGAATTTGGGGGTAAGGTGGCAATCACTTCGAAAGCGGTGAATCCTTCTTCCACTCGCTCAACGTCAATATGTGTTTCATTCGTGGCATTTTCAGTCCAAGTAATCAGTGCACCCACGCCATCGTAGACTCCAGCCAGATTGGTAATCTGCGCTGGCATCAGAAAGGTAGTTGTCGCAGAGGCTTCATTACTGAAGGCTGATATGGTCGTATTCGACAGAGCACGAACCCGGTAAATGTAAGTGGTGTTCTCATCCAAACCGACATCATTCATCGAGTTGATATTGAAGGGGACGATTTTGATCGTGGCAAAGCCAGCGGGGTCACCCGATTTCATGCGCTGCACTTCAAAGCCTGTTTCGCCTACGGAGTTGTCATCCCAAAACAAAGATATAGCCATATCGCCAGGCACACTGGCCATGGCAATCAAATTCGTTGGAGGAGGGAGATTCTGCGCAGAAAGCTGCGAAATACCACTCAAGGTAATCATCAGTGTCAGTACTATGCTGAGCTTTCCCACTGGTGCTCTATGTGACATGTTTGTATTCCTTTCAGTGAAATGAAGCTCTTCTCATCAAGAGGAGGGGGATTGGTGCCTCGCATCCGCCATAATTAACTGGAATCACTCGCAATCTGTAATGATCATACCCGTAAAGAGATAAGTGTTGCGGTTAAGACGTGCAATAACAGCTGGAAAATCAGGATTCGTTTCCATGGCTGTCGGTGCATAGATGGTATCATTGGTACCGTGCATGCCATCGCCACTGAGATAAGGTCAGTAGCGCACCATCATTTGTTCACATACTTTTGCCAAGTTTTATCATAAGCATGGATGTAATACTTTGGGGAGCCAATGTTGAACTTTCCGCCAAGTGTGGAACGCGTAGCAACTTGAGAGTGGATACGATGAATATCCTGGTATATTATCAATGACTGATTCAGTGCCCGTCTAGTGACTCAATGCCTGCCTCGAAAGATGCTGCCATTGGAACGATCCATGAAGTTGACCTCAAGCCTTGTCATCGCGGCTCTGCTGAACCTCTGTTGTAGCGCGTATACAGATGATCCCATTGATTTTGTCCGTGACGTTCGACCCATCTTTGACAAGCACTGCATCCACTGTCATGGTGCGGCGAAGCAACGATCGGGATTTCGACTGGATGTGAAGTCCGAGGCGATCAAAGGGGGCAACACCTTTCAACCCGCGATCATTCCGGGCAAGGCTGATGAGAGTCCGATGATCCACCTGGTCACCGGAAAGAACAAAGACCTGGTGATGCCGCCCAAAGGCGAGCGATTGACGGAGAAGGAAATCAAGGCGCTCTCGGCATGGATTAATTCAGGGGCTAAGTGGCCGGCAGGAGTTGATCGACTAAAGCTGGAGAACAAACGGAATCACTGGTCGTTTCAACGATTGAGCACGCCCGAGGTACCCAGGCCGGCCCAAGAAGCCTGGCCGCGTAACGGCATCGATCGATTTATCCTGGCACGGTTAGAGAAAGAAGGCCTTGCCCCCAGTGCAACCGCTGATCGTGCGACCTGGCTGCGGCGGGTGACGTTCGATCTCACCGGGTTACCTCCGACACCTGATCAGGTGCAAGCATTTGTCAATGATCAACGTCCGGATGCTTACGAACGAGTTGTGGATGAACTGCTGCGATCACCCCGCTATGGCGAACGCTGGGCCCAGCACTGGCTCGATGTGGTGCGTTATGCTGATACGCATGGCTACGAAGTGAATACCGAGCGACCCAATGCCTGGCCGTACCGTGATTACGTCATCGACGCGATCAATAAGGACACGCCGTACGATCGCTTTGTTAAGGAGCAGCTTGTCGGCGATGCGATGGGGAAGGATGCCGCGACGGGGTTCCTGGTGACCTCCTCGGTGCTGCTACCCGGCCAGATCGGGGCGGATGAGCCATCGAAACGACTAGCCCGGCAGGATGCGATCGATGAAATCGTAATCAACGTGGGACAAACCTTCCTAGGTCTGAGTATCGGTTGTGCCCGCTGCCATGATCACAAGTTCGATCCGATCAGCCAGCGTGATTATTATGCGATGCAGGGGTTTGTCGCCGGGGTGGAGTATGAGGACCGTCCGCTGCAGACCCTGGAAGCAGTAGCGGCGAGGAAAGCCATTGCCGAGGCGAATGCTGCGATCGCTGAGATCGATCAGCAACTGGCACGCCTGGTACCGCTGGCTCGTTCCGGTGTCAAGCGGCCCATGCTGAATGCCCGCATGAATGTTGAACGGTTCACTCCGGTCAAGGCAAAGCGTCTTCGTCTGACCATCCACGCGACCAACAACCTTGAGCCATGCATTGATGAACTGGAAGTGTTTGACAGCAAAGGAAAGAATGTCGCTCTGGTCAGCGCCGGCACGAAGCCCACCGCCTCGGGAAGTACGACGGTGGCGGACCGCCATGAATTGCGTTTTGTCAACGACGGGGTATATGGCAACTCCCGCAGCTGGATGGCAGATCGCACCACGGGCTGGATCACACTCGAATTCACTGAGGAGCAGATGATCGACCGAGTGGTCTGGTCCCGTGACCGTGAAGGCAAGTTCACCGACCGGCTGGCGACAAACTATGTCATCGAAGTATCCATTAGAGACGATAAGTGGATGGTGGTAGCTGACTCGAGTGATCGCGTGATCTTCGATGCCAGCAATGGGAGTGCCCAGACGTTTTCCACAGATGGGCTGAGCAAGGATGAAAAGCAGGAATCCACGAAGCTTCTGGCACAACGGAAAGTTCTCGAACGGAAAGTGAAGCAATCGAACGTCGCCCTGGTGGCGTTTGCCGGCCTGTTTCGCAAGCCGGATGTCATCCGGCTGCTTTCACGTGGCGACCCGGAACAACCTAAGGATGAGGTCTCAACCGCCATTCCTGAAGTTTTCGGCAAAACGAACCTGGCGAAGGATGCGAGCGAACAGCAGCGCCGCCTGGCACTGGCTGAGTGGATAGCCAGCCCGGAGAATCCGTTGACAGCCCGGGTGATCGTTAATCGCCTGTGGCAGGGCCATTTCGGAACCGGGCTGGTCGATACGCCCAGTGATTTCGGGTGGAATGGTGCCAAGCCAACGCATCCGGAATTACTGGACTGGCTGGCGAATGAGTTCATCCGAAATGGTTGGTCCATGAAGCACATTCATCGCCTGATTGTTCTGTCGGCCACTTACCGACAAGGCAGCCGGATCAACGCCAGTGCACAGGCAAAAGATGCGGATGATCGACTACTCTGGCGGTTTCCTTCACGCCGGCTTGAAGCAGAAGCGGTACGTGATTCGATGCTGTTTGTCAGCGGACAATTGAACCTGCAAATGGGTGGACGGGGCTTTGACTTGTTCGACAAGCGAGGCGGGCTGACCGGGTTCAAGCCCATTGAAACGCTGACCA
Organism: Planctomycetia bacterium; assembly: GCA_016795155.1. Classification (NCBI taxonomy): domain Bacteria; kingdom Pseudomonadati; phylum Planctomycetota; class Planctomycetia; species Planctomycetia bacterium. The sequence goes on from JAEUIE010000002.1 coordinate 23,170, forward strand.
AGCAAAGCCGGCGGCGCATGATCTATGCTCACCGGGTCCGACGGGAGCGGGATGGCGTGTTTGGGGCGTTCGATTGCCCTGACTATGGTCAAAGCACTGCCCGCCGACGGGAATCGACAACGCCACTGCAAGTGCTCAACCTCTTCAATAGTTCATTTACCTTCGATGCAGCAAAAACGTTTGCTGAGCGTATTGAACGGGAGGCAGGAACGAATCGTACTGCTTCCATCCGCCATGCTTATCTGCTGGCACTGGGCCGGGATGCTTCCGCCGATGAGATTGCTGACGCCAGCAAGGTGGTCAGCGACTATGGGCTGCCTGTGCTATGTCGGGCCTTATTCAATTGCAACGAATTTCTTTACCTCCCCTAGGTAACGCATGAATCCCTATTCGAACTTTTTTGATCGCCGGCGCTTCCTGGGCCAGAGTTCCACGGCGCTGGGGGCGATTGCGTTGACCAGTCTGCTGGGTCACGAGGGAATGCTGGCAGCGCAGGACCCGGTGATCGATCCGGGTAAACCCTATGCGCCGCGTGCTACGCACTTCCCGGCGAAAGCAAAACGGGTGGTGATGATTTTCTGTGCCGGGGCGGTCAGTCAACTGGAGACGTGGGACTACAAACCTGAGCTGATCAAACGGGACGGCACTCCGCTGGCTGGTGGCCCTGCAGTCACGTTTCAGGGGCCGGCGGGCAACCTGGCGCGCCCACAATATGAGTTTCGACAACGGGGCAAGACGGGGAAGTGGGTTTCGGAGCTGATTCCGCATCTTGCTGAGCTGACCGATGATATCGCGTTTGTCCATTCGCTGACCAGCAAGAGCAATACGCACGGCCCCGCGGAGAATTTCCTCTCCACCGGTTTCGTGCTGGATGGATTCCCCAGCGTTGGTTCGTGGGTGACCTACGCGCTTGGAAGTGAGAACCAGAATCTGCCCGCCTTCGTGGCGATCCCCGATCCACGAGGCGTTCCGCAGGCGGGATCAAACAACTGGGGGCCGGGCTTTCTTCCTGCGGATTTCCAGGGCACGCCATTCAGCGCTACTGAGAAGATTCGCCACCTGTCGCCGCCGAACGGAGTTTCGACCGAAGTGGACCGTGCCACCCGGAAGCTGCTGGATCGCATGAATGAGCGGCATCTCGAGAAGAACCCGGGCGATAGCCGGCTGGCGGCCCGGATTGCCAGCTATGAGCTGGCGGCGCGCATGCAGCTCAGTGTTCCCGAGCTTTATGATCTTTCCCAGGAGCCGGCCCATGTAATGAAGCTGTACGGAGCTGACGATTCGACCAATCCGACCAAGGCTGCGTTTGCCCGCAACTGCATCCTGGCCCGCCGACTTATTGAAAAGGGCGTTCGCTTTGTTCAGCTCTTCAACGGTGCTTATGCCAGTGGAGGCGACCTGAACTGGGATGGGCACAACAAACTCAAGGAACAGTACGACAAGCATGCCGCCATTCTCGATCAGCCTGCTGCAGCGCTGATTCAGGATTTGAAACAGCGCGGGCTGCTGGCTGATACCCTCGTCGTGTGGTGTACCGAGTTTGGCCGGATGCCGTTCTTCCAGAAAGGGGCCAAGGGCCGCGACCACAACCCGGATGGTTTCACCTGCTGGATGACCGGGGCAGGCATCAAGCCGGGTATCAGCCACGGTGTGACTGATGAGATCGGCCAGCGAGCTGTACAGGACATTCACCCCCTGTATGATTTCAACGCCACGATCCTGCATCTGCTCGGCCTGGATCATGAAAGACTGACGTTCGAACACAATGGGGTGCGACGCCGATTGACCAATGTCGAGGGACATGTGATCAGGGAGATGCTGCTCTAGGATTCACCAGTAGCGATGGCATTTCGCGGAAAAACGTCTCGCAGTGGATTCGCAGATGGTGATTCCCGAAATCATTGATCTTCCCCTTGTATTTGTGCCTGAGACTAGATTAGTACCTCTGGTGTTTGAGCTGAACCCCGTCTTAGGTCCAAGCAGGAAGTTAGGGAAACAGGGTTTTCACTGGGGGCCCCCCCCAGTGAAAACCGCGCGAACTCGATCGGCGACCGCTGCCCGAGAGCGCTGTGCGGTCGATGATTGTTGTAGTCCAGTCGCCAGGTCTCGACACGATTCTGGGCATCAGCCAGCGACTAGAACCAGTTCTGATTCAAACACTGTTCTCGCAGCTTCGCGTTGGTAGCTCTTTCACAGCCTACGCAAGTAGTTATCTAAGGGATTACAAGCTGATATTTGGCCATCGCCGCCGCGAACGCCTTTCCGAGTTTGAGTTGACCAGCGGCGTTGTAGTGGACGGTGTCGGGCATGAGGGAAAAGCCGTCGGTGGATATCATCGTAGTGTTCATCATCGCCGCCGGTTTACCGGAGGCTGAATCACACGCAGTCATCACTTCGCGGTGCCGAGGGCGAAGCCAACTTCCGGGCCGAAGTCAGTGATCCGCGTCGAGATTTTCGTCGTGCCCAACACAAGCGGCTCGAAATTCTGGCCAGTCCAGAAGAATGTGTGCGGAATGGTCTTCGGCACGTCGGCAGGATGATCCGCGATTCTGCCGATTCCCTGCATGTTCGACTGGCCGGCGAGCAGGTACACCTCCGCCGGCTTGGCGACCTTTGCTTTCCGCGTCACACGGTCGGGCCATTCGATTGGCTGTCTGGTTTCCTTGTCGGTCGGCATCTGGGCATCCATCACCCGCAGACGTTCACCCAGTACCTTTGCCAATTCGACCACCTTGTCTGGTTTGGACGCCGCGAGGTCAGTCGTCTCGCCAATGTCATCGTTCAGGTTGAACAGTTCCTGCTTGCGCGTGATGTGGTGGTAGATCAGCTTCCACGGCCCTTGCCGAACGGCGCTAAACGGCGTGCAGCCATACTGATGTGGATAGTGCCACACGAACGCCCGGTCTGGCGGGGTGTTCCCATTGCCTTTCAAGAGTGGTACGAAGCTCTTGCCGTCCACCTGTTGCACCGTCTCTAGCTTTGTCACGCCCGCCATTTCCAAGATCGTCGGGAAGAAGTCTTCCACGACAACCGGATTGGTGTTCACCGAGTTAGCCTCCGTCACTCTGGGCCACTTGGCGATCAATGGTACGCGAATGCCGCCCTCGAAAGGCGTGATCTTGTGCCCTCGCAATGGCAGGTTATGTGGACACTGAGACGGCGACCCGTTGTCAGAAAGGAACAGAATGACAGTATTCTGGTCCACATGGAGCCGTTTGACTGCTTCCATTACGTCGCCAAGCGACTTATCCATTCCCTCGACCATGGACGCGAGTGTCGCCTCGAACGGCTTCAACCCGGCATCGATATACTTCTGGTAGAAGCGGGCATCTTTCTCCCACGGGGCGTGAACGGCGTAATGTGATAAGTAGAGGTAGAACGGCTTCTTCTCCATGACGGCCTTTTCAACGGCCTTAATCGCTTCCAGAGTGATGGCTTCGGTCAAATAGACCTCTTTGCCGTGATAGGCTTCCAAACCTGGCACATCCCAGATGCGATCTTCCTTCCGCCAAGCAGCGCTGAAGTTCTTCTCTCCCCAGTAGCTACCCGGTCCTCCAGCCGCGTGCCCTGCGATGTTCACGTCGAATCCGAAATGCATGGGATCTTCGCCTGGTGTACCTTTGGCTCCGAAATGAGCCTTGCCTGCGTGGATGGTTCGATACCCCGCGGCGTTCAGGAGGGCAGGCAGTGGCGTGATGCGAGTCGTACGCTCGAGGTTCGCCTTGGTAGCCACGCCGTTCAGGTGCCACTGGGGAGGCTCGACGAACTTGCTGGGCTGATCCGGGGAACGATCCTTTCGCAGCGTCCAGTTGGTCACACGGTGGCGGGCAACGTTCATTCCCGACAGGATGCTGACCCTCGACGGCGAGCACACGGCGGAGGCATATGCCTGGGTGAACCTCATCCCGTCGGCGGCGAGCCGTTCCATGTTCGGCGTGCGATACCGTTTGTTCAGCTCAGTCACTTCCGTGTGAAACGGGACGGAGGTTTCCTGCCAGCCCATGTCGTCCACAAGGAAGACGACCACGTTCGGTATTGGTGCTTCAGCTTCAACTTGAGTACACACGGACAGGAGCAGTATGACTACTACGAAAACAGGTTTGAAACTCACAGAAATCTCCGGTTGTGAAGTATTGCCTTTGCTCCGATCCCACTCCGCAAACCAGAACATTCAAGCCGAGTACGACCACGTCGTGTAGGTCGTCGCCTACCAGGACGATCTGTGGCAAAACCTATGGGTCGTTCTCTCTTAGACTGGTTCCATAAAACTGGTCGAGTTCAAGGAAAAATAAGTCCGCTTCTCAGCGCACCCCGCCAGCCTACTGAATTTGTTGCCCTAACGCAACTAAGAGCGATCTTGCTGGACATGTACAATAGCGATCGTGTTGCACTTTCTCTAGAACATTCCGGCTAATATCAAACCGCATTTCAAGAACAGTCTCTATCCAAAACATCTCTCCCTCATCGAAACAATGAGCCAGCCTTGGCAGAGTCCCCGCAATGTGGATCAGTAAAACAAAAGGACAAGCAACATCGACTTGATGCGAACATAGAAAAGACCACTGGCATGAAGATTACAATGCATCTTACATTCTTGGCTGCTTTGGCCATCGTATTTTTGATCCTGCACGGTCCACGGCACTGGTGAAACGAACACGCACCTGCAAATCACGGAAAGCCTGGTGGATCGACTGATCGAGCTGGGCAAGAAATTCGACTACATGGCTTACCCGAACCGCGACCACGGCTTGCGCGAGGGCAAGGGCACACCGGTACACCTGCGAATGTTATTGACACGATATCTAATCGATCATCTGCCCCCTGGCTCCCGGTGATCTCATTACCAATTTTGCATATCATCAATGAATGATAGAGGGAGCAGTAACAGCGAAATTACCTCCCCGACCACGGCGGCTGACTGTTCCGCGCGGAGCGGGTGATCGAGTGATTGAATTTCCAAGTTCCTGAGGGTTCAAATGCGTTACGCCCTGGTTGTGCTATCGGTTATTCTTGCCATCGGAACACTTTCGGCCCAACAGAAACCGAACATCGTGCTGATCGTCTCAGACGATCAGGGCTGGACCGACTACGGGTTCATGGGCCATCCTTACATGCGCACGCCTCATCTCGACAAGCTGGCAGAGGAAAGTCTTGTCTTTCACCGCGGCTATTCCGTCACGAGCGTGTGCTGCCCCAGCCTGGCATCAATCCTCACTGGCCTGTCGCCACACAACACACAGATCTGCAACAACGATCCTCCCAAGCGGGGCAAGACGGCGAAGGAGCTAGCCAACGACGCCGAGTACGCCGAGGCACGTCGACGGCTGGTGGTCAAGATGGAAAAACTGCCGACAGTGCCCCGGTTGTTGGCGCAGCAGGGGTACGTGAGCTTCCAGACGGGCAAGTGGTGGCAGGGAAACTTCGCCACCGGCGGATTTACGGCAGGCATGAGCCACGGCGACCCTGCCAAGGGAGCCCGCCACGGTGATGCCGGGCTGGACATCGGCCGGAAGACGATGCAGCCGATGTTCGACTTCATGGATAAGGCCGCTAAGGACAACAAGCCGTTTATCGTCTGGTACGCCCCGATGCTACCGCACCAGCCGCACAACCCGCCTCCCAAATACCTCAACCATTTCAAGGACAAGGGTAAGAGAGATTTCGAACGGAAGTACGCCGGCAACGTCGAATGGTTCGACGACACCTGCGGGCAACTGCTCGCCCACCTCGACAAGACGAAGTTGGCGGACAACACGATTGTGGTCTACGTGACAGATAACGGCTGGATACAGGACCCCAACGCGAACAAGTTCGTGCGTTCAAAGCTGTCGCCTTACGACGCCGGTCATCGCACCCCAATCATGGTCCGATGGCCTGGCAAGGTGAAGCCGGCCAAAGTCGAGGAACTGGCGAGTTCGCTGGACATCGCCCGACGCTGCTGGCGGCAGTCGGCATTAAGGCTGACGCCGCAGTTGAAGGACTGAACCTCCTGGACGCCGATGCCCGGAAGGCCCGCACCGCCATCTTTGGTGAGGACTACAGCCACGATGCCGTGGATATCGACAAGCCGGCCAGTTCTCTGCGATTCCGCTGGATAATCGAAGGTGAGTGGAAGCTGATCGTGCCGAACCGAGCGGTTGAACCAAAAGCAGAGGTTGAACTGTACCACATCACAATTGACCCGGCCGAGAAGACGAACCTTGCCAGGTCGGAACAGGAACGGGTGACGGCGTTGGCTAAGATCATGGATACCCGATGGAAGCCATAGGCACAGGCCTCTCGGACCCGCCACAAAATCACTTCTTTGCTTTAGGGGTGGAACTCGACAAGGGTAGCGGGAGGAAGTCACGTTCTAAAATCATCCACTCCATCAAGGCGGCTCGCAAAGTGTTCTCGGCTTCAGCCGCTTCAGGCTTGCCTGCCAAGTTGACAAACTCGCTCGGATCATTGGTCAAATCGAATACCTCAATCATTTTCCGAGCTCGCCCGTCGTACAAAGCATTAAGCGGTTCAGGCAGTTTCTTTGCCTTTGCAAGGTTTTGCACCTCTTTAAACAAGGTTGATGAATACCTCAATAAAGACTAATCCATGTGCCCAGTGCGGTTTGACCCACGGTTGTCCGACCGAAGCGCTTTCGGAGTTTTACTCAAGCTGTACTTGTCACAGTTTCTGATTGCCCATGATCGCATGATGACTCCCGATTTCTCGACAGCGAATGAACTTTGATTACTGATCATATGTCCATAAAAAGTTCTCGCAAAGTTCCCGATATCGATAATCGTGATTGCATTTTCCCGCTTGTTTTTGCAAATTTTTGCAACTCACTGATTTCGAATCATAAAATCAAAAACAGCCTGGAAATCATGGGTTTTAACCGTGTTTTCGCGGTCCTTCAGGGCAAATCGACACGCTGGGGGTCACAGGTTCGAGTCCTGTAACGCCCACTGAAACATCTAGAGCCTGAACAAAGCTCTGTTCATTCAGTGACCCGCCTAACGACACAATCATCCTCCATGAATCCCCCTACATCGGGACTTATGGGGGATGTTTGCGTTAATGAGGTATTGTTCAGGGAAAGTACGGTACTTACCTGACAGCCAGAATTTTTCTTCCCAATAGCTATTCGTTGCGAATAGCGGAGAAAACATCATGGCTAGTTATCGTGATAACAAAGGCAGTTGGGAAATACGATGGTCATATAGGGGCAAAGATTATTCCAATGGATTGCCATTACCAGTGATGATCAATGCTCAATCTAAAAATTTTGACAAGACAATGCAGTGAAGTTATACAGTTATTCATCAGCATATTCGAAACAGGACTGACTCAAATTCCAGCCGATTGCCATGATCTTCGTCATTGGCTGTTTACAGCGGGCAAAATTGGTGCTAATGAGATCAAGCTCCCCATTACTCTCAAACTGATGGAACTCCTTGAATGGTTTACGACCACTCTCACATGGTCAAACTACGAAGAGAAAACAGAACAAACTGCAACCACTCACTCCTTAAGAAACTGTGGCGTCGCTCGGGACTACCTTGGCCTGACAGGTTGTTAGCTTCCTGAGGCGTAATAATTCCCGCTCAAAAATAAAACACTGACAGTTCCTGTCAGCATTTCTGCAGCATTTTTTCCTGGTTATCGCGATCGGACATGTCTGCCTGGTGGCATGCATTCATGGATCTCCTGTTCGATGAGATTGCATTCCGTACTGTTTGATGCTGCCAGATGATGTACAAATACTTTACATAACAGACCTCGTTCGGTGACTCCTTCCCAAATGCGACATTCGACCCCGTCCAAGCGGGCAATTTGATCAGTAGCCTTGAGCAGTAATTCCATGGGTTGAAGTCTCCTTTCGTGCTGGAAGAACTTGATGTGTTAGCAGTATTCATCTTCGGAATCGTGATTGATACGATTCATGCAGTTCCGGGAAGTTGAATTTGATTGCGATTGTATTTCATGGCATAACCTTCAAGATCGTCAAGGTCTTTTACTGATGGTGGTGGTGAGACTTCGAAATCACTAAAGAATATCGATTAGATCAGTTTTGTCGTGAACTGTTCTCGTGGAATAAACTCGATAAGAACAGTAATTCAAGCAAGTGCTCAATAACAATTATTGCTGTTGGAGACGATGCTCTTTCCCTAATTCGAGAATTCTTCAGATGATTTTGATTTAGGTTTCTTCCAGGTTACGGGTACTTCTTTTAGCTTTATTTCTCCCATGGCGTTGACATCTAGAACGGGATCGAACGTAGGCTCATCCAGTTTCTCGATTTCACTTTTGCCACCCTCCAGTTTGAGTTGATGACGCACCAGACATCGCAGTTGATCAGCAATATTTCCTGCCTGGCGCATTTCAAAGTGTTCGTCGTGTATTCGTTCATCACCCAGGGACATACCACCTAATGCGCCATCAATAAAGAAAAGTGTAGCCGTTTTTTCGTTGCCGGTAACATGAATCCTCATCTCCTCAGTGTTGTCTTTGAGAATGTACTTCAAATCCAACTGGGGCCAGCGAAATCGAAAGGTGCCGGGGCGATCAGTAGCCAGTTTCTTCTGTTCAGTGCTTACAATCAGATCTTCTGTTTTTTTAATCTTGCAGCATCGATAAATTTTTGGTTTGTTTTTCTTGTCTTGCAAGGTTGTTTTTGCAAGGCAGATGGCGTTTCGAATGGTAATCTCTGGCTTCGCTCTATTGCGTGTTCGTATGACAAGAAACGCAATGACTCCAACGAGGCACACTACAATCAAGGACCACAAAATCAGATTCAGCATTATATGACCACTCTTCTGGCTTAGGGGGGATCAGCAACGGGAGTGAGCAATTCCCGATGCTACAATGTGATTCGCGATTTGCAAAGCTGAATTTCTTAGCATTTAAGTCTTTATCAGACCGCAGAGAATGTATAGTCGAACGAACTCCACTATAATTCATGCTAAATAGAAATAATATCGAAATAGCGGAGAAGCTTAACTACTCTTCGTAGTTTGGCATACGTTCTGGTGGTGCATTGCCTTTTAATTTGATTTCACCAGCTTTATTGAGATCGAGAACGGGAGTAAAAGTCGGCTCTGCTGATTTTTCAACCTTCAGTGAACCACCAGGGAAACGCAAATGATAACGAATGAAAGATCGAAGATGGTCGGCAATAGTTCCTGCATGTCGCATTTCGAAATTTTCTGTATCCAGCGTTTCCTTATCTTTCTTGACCGCAGCTAACACACTATCTGCATAAAAGAGTGTAATGAGTTCTTTGTAATCACCAATTCTCAAAATGATTTTCTCGTTGCCATCTTTGAGAGTGTATCCAATTTCGAGCATGGGCCAGTGCAAATGAAAAGTGCCAGGAATTTCCATCCTGGATTTGTTCTCTTCAACAGGATTAAACGGAACCTCAGATTTGTCTTTCATTCTTCGCAAGATTTGAGGTTTATTTTTGCCGTCAAGCAATGCGGCTTTCGCTTCAGAGATGGCATGCCTGACAGTGAGGTCTTGCTTAGGAAATTTTGTGTTGCGTAACACAACCAAAGCAATCAACGCGATAACCGCAAGTACTCCAAGGATGATCAACACAACATAGAGCATGTGAAAACCTTTTTCTGGACCATTTCATGGTAGCAAAGTAAAAAGGGGGCTGTCTAATAGAAATAAAGATAAAACTGCTTTTACCCCCAAATCTTCTTCCGCTGCTCCGCATGATACGCCACCTTCTGGGCAGTCGTCATCCTGGCAAAGTCAGGCTCACCACTGGCAAGCGTGGGGTAACCCTTCTTACTGGCACAGCATCCACCACCACACTTGCAGTTCTTCTTGGTCTCTGTCTTGCTGACAGCTGATGGCTGAGAACTGACAGCTGTTGCACGGCTTCCCCCGGTCATTGACCGGGGGCTAGTGGGGAGACTGATCACCGTTCCGTTCCCTGCGTAGCTCATCACGTTGGTCTGCAATTGCATATCTTCTTCGAGCGTTCGTTTGGGTTGGATCTTGAGCTTCTGCAGCACGCCATGGTAGGCCTTCACTGCATCCTCAGCGGTCAGGTCGCCGTCAGCGATGTGGCGAAGCAGACGGACGAAGGCCAACTGACATTCGGCACTGTTGATCTTGCGGCCATAGAGGGCTGCCCGTGCACCGTACTTTTTCGCTTCAGCCAGCATCTTGAAGGCATCGTAAGTGGTGCCTGCACTGCCGCCGAGAATGCCGACGACGAGGTGCGGATCGTAGGCGACCAGTTCTTCCATCGCCTTCGGACCGTGGTAAACGATCTTGAGGAAGACTGGCCGACCTTTGCCCGTCACGCCAGCCAGCGTACGGGCGATGGCATCATTGACAAAGCCTGCGACCTTGTCCGCAGGTACCCGATCAGCCGGGTGTGGATCGAACACTTCGAGGAAGTGACGGAAGCCCTTGGCTTCTGCTTCGAGTCGGAAGCGTTTGTATTCTTCCAACCTTGCTCGATCGTCTGTTGCATCGTTATTGAACGTCAGACTGTAGAGCCCGAGATTCACACCCCGCAATCGCTCGGCTGGAGCACAGTTCAGGTGGCCACACTGGATGTGATCGAGCGTTGCAGAACTGAAAGGCAGCGCATCCTGGGTAATATACTTGCCACCACGCAGTACATGCACATCAGTCGTATCATTAGCCCGAGCCGCAGGCGTAACCGGACTATTCTCGAACAACTTCTCCTGCAATGCCAGCACTTCGCTGGTGCTGGCAGACATCAACATGATGTCGACCAACCCCTGCTGCAATATCTCGCGTATCTGGGCCCGATACTCAGCGAGAGTCTTGTACTTCAACTCACCATCATGCCGTTCAGGCGACAGCCCCGGCGCCCCAATACCAAACGCCATGTCGGCATCCTTGGCATCAGCCAGGATGAAGTCCTTCGCCGACGAAGGGTTGGCGTGTATGTTGGCCAGCTTTTGCTCAAGTGTCTTTTGCATAGTTAGCCCCCGGTCAATGACCGGGGGTGGTTCTCGCTAGTGCTTTACTGTTGTTGCAATCATCCGTTGCAAATGATGTTGAGTACTTCGCCAACTCCCCCCGGCGACTCGCCGGGGGCTAAAACTCGCTACGCTGCTTTCATCGCGGCCATGACTTGATCAGTGATGGCTTGCACCAGGCGTTCCAGTTCCGGTGGAGCTTTCGGAGCAGCAGCGGTTGCGGGGACGGCGCATTCAGCCTTGCTCACCATTTCCTGCGTCAACTTGGTGCTATCCCATTCGGGGAAGGCGTACGCCGACGGAAGGAAATCGCTGTAGCCGGTTCGCAGCATGTTGTTGCTGCACATGTCGCAGTTCTCGCCTTTGCCCTTGAGGCGGGGGTCGTCGATGCCCAGACGCTTCTTGAACTCGAGCAATTCTTGTGTTTGCTGATTGGTGAAGTAGTTGATGCGGCCCAGTTGCCTGGCGAGAATGAGCATCTTGCAGTAGGCATCCAGGATTTCGGTGTTGAAGTAAGCCGTCATCAGATCCTTGGCGAAAGCGATGGTGCCATGGTTGGCGAGAATCGCGATGCTCGAATCATTGACGTAAGGCTTGATCGTATCAGCAAACTTCTGAGTGCCAGGCGTTTCGTACTCCGCAATGGGCACTTCGCCGAGGAACACTTCCACCTCAGGCAGAATGCACTTGGGGATGGGCTCATGGGCGATGGCAAACGCAGTGGCATGCGGCGGATGACAGTGAACAACTCCCATCACTTTGCTGTTCTCGCGGTAGGCGGTCAGGTGCAGCAGGATTTCGCTGGTGCGCTTCTTGATGCCCCGCAGTTGCTTGCCGTGATAGTCCACCACGCAGAGATCGTCAGGCTTCATGAAGCCTTTGCTGACACCTGTTGGGGTACAGAGGATCTCACGCTCATTCAGACGGATGGAGATGTTCCCATCGTTCGCCGCGGCAAAGCCCTTGTTGTACAGTCGGCGACCGACTTCACAGATCAGTTCACGGAGTTCACGTTCGCTCGTAGTCATGGCTTACTTTCTTGAGTTTGAGTCAGTGGATAGCTGCAAGCTATCGATAATGCAGGCACAGTAACAATCGAGAGGTACCTTTCTGGGCTTGAATGGCATCGCAGCCTCAGCACCTTCGCTGATGGCGACAATGGTTCCCATTCCGGTACCAAGTTGATCCCAACTGACGAGTTCTTCGCCATCGGGTTGATTCTTTCGCAGTCCTTCGAGGCTGAAGGGATGAACGATCTTCCATGTCGCCCCCTGGAAAGCAGGGTGACAGCGTGACAACGAAACGGTTCCGATCACTTTCGCCAGACGCATGGTTACCCTCCTTTCCCGTAGGGCACGCTGTGCGTGCTTCCCTTATCTTGTGTTCTTCTCATTCACAGACAGCGAAAGGTGACGCACACCTCTCGTGGTGAGGCACGCACAGCGTGCCCTACCTAATCGCAAATCCCCATGACGAACCATCGTACCGGGGAGGTTTGATCATTCATCAACTGCCTGGCTCCTTTGCCATCGCTGCTGATGAGCACGGTATCGCCGATGCCTGCACCGAGGTGATCCACCACGAGTGCCGGGTCGCCATCGTGCTGGCCTTTAATTCCCAGTGGTTGAACGATGAGCAACCTCCACCCCTTCATACTGGGGTGCTTGGTGCTGCTCACTGCTGTTCCGACCACTCTGGCTTGTTGCATCGTAGGGCACGCTGTGCGTGCCTCCCATGGCATTGTGTTCTTCTCGTTGGCTTACACTTCGACAGGTGACAAGCACCTCTCCTGGTGAGGCACGCAGAGCGTGCCTACATGATTCGCATTCCGCCGTTCGCAATCGTGAAGCGGCGTTGCCTGGTGAATGTCAACGGCGTCGTGACACCTTCCCCGGTGGGGGTGGCGATGCTGTAGCTCAGGTAGCCTTCGCCACCGTTGCCGAGGCCTGCACCGCAGGGGCCGTTGACGACGAATATCGTGGTATCGAGTTCCTTGGCCATCTTGGTGATGGTGTCGAGGTTCTTTGAGTGAATGAGGGCAGTGTGCTTGTAGCCATGCTCGTACTTCTTGGCCAAGGCAATCGCCTGGTCGACATTGCGAACCCGGACGAACGGCACGAAAGGCATCATCTGTTCGTGATCGACAAACGGGTTGCTCTCGTCGGTCTCGCCGAAGAGCAGCACCGAAGAAGACCTCATCGAGATACCAGCGGCTTGGGCGAGGACGCTGGCGTCTTTGCCGATGAGGTCTTTGTTCAGCCCAACTCGCAAGGCATCGCCGCCGTAACCGGTGAACGCTACCTTCGTGAGCTTTTCGATCTCTTCCCGATTGAGTCGATAAGCACCAGCAGTCTCCATCGCACTCATCAGCTTGTCGAAGATGGCATCGACAGCGAAGACTTCCTTCTCGCCAATGCAGAGCAGATTGTTGTCATAGGCTGCACCAGCAATGATCGACTTGGCGGCATGTTCGAGATCAGCCGTTTCATCCACTACCACTGGTGGATTACCGGGGCCAGCGACGATCGCTCGCTTGGGGCTTTTCAGTGCTGCTTTACCTACCGCAGGTCCACCGGTCACACAGATCATGCGGACAGCTTTGTGATCGAACAATGCCTGGGCTGATTCGAGCGTCGGTTCGCTGATGATGCTGATGAGGTTATCGATGCCGATGGCTTTCTGGATGGCCTGGTTGAACAGTCGAGTGCCGTGTACTGCAATCTTGGCACCACTGGGGTGTGGATTGATGACGACGCTGTTCCCTGATGCCAGCATGTTGATGGCATTGCAGGCGAGCGTCGGCAGCGAGTGAGTCACCGGAGTGACAGCACCGATCACACCGAACGGTGCGTATTCAATGAGAGCCACCCCCATACTACCGGAGTAAGTATCCGTCTTGAGGAACTCTGTTCCCGGGATGCGGTCAGCTACCACACGAAGCTTTTCAAACTTGTGTTCGAGTCGACCTATTTTGGTCTCTTCAAACTCCATCCGGCCCAGTTCTTCCGCTTGTTCGCGACAGATCTTGCGGATGCAGTCGAGTGCCTTGGTACGATCTTCGATAGGTCGCGTTTCGAAGATGACCTGTGCTTTCGCCGCAGCTTCTACTGCCTCATCGACAGTACGGAAGACGCCATGCTGGTTCGATGGAGAAGATGCAGCAGCAGCCACCTTCTGGCCCATGGCTGCCAGCACTTCCTGAACGACTGATTTGATGAGTGCATCGTTGAGTTGCATGTAAAAGCTCTCAGCTATCAGCTGTCAGCTATCAGCCAACAGCACTCTTTGGTTCAAGGTTCGATTCGTCATCCATGCTTCAACTCGGCAATGCCATTTTGAAGCTGACCGCTGACAGCTGATAGCTGACAGCTAATTGGTTTTGAATACCTGTTTGCCTTCCACGGTCACTTCATCGACGATGCCAACGATGGCCGTATCGATGGGGAGTTTTTCCAGTTCAGGTGACATACGGGCGCTGGAGCCTTGCACGATGAGGACCAGTTGCCCAGTCCCTGCCCCAACGGTATCGACAGCCACAAAGCTGCGTTGCGACGAGGAGAGTTCGGTCCGGTTCTTGGGATCGACCCGCAGTGGCTCGACGATGAAGAGCTTCTGCCCCGTCATCGACGCTAGCTTCTGCGTCGCTATCACACTGCCGGTAACACGTGCAAGAAACATGGTTCGCCCCGTAGGGCACGCTGTGCGTGCCTCCCCTGATCTCATGTTCGTCTCGATTCGCAGCACACGACAGGTGACGGGCACCTCTCGATGTGAGGCACGCACAACGTGCCCTACAGCACTGCGGCTGTTTGTCTCGCCACGATGATCTCTTCATTCGTGGGCATCGTCCAAAGCTCAACGCGGCTGTTCACAGTGTGAATAGCTGCCTCGCCTTTGGCACTTTGATTTCTGGATGCATCCAGCTCGATGCCGAACCATTGCAGGTTGGCACAGATGGCTGATCGCATCGTTGCTGAGTTCTCGCCAATGCCACCGGTGAAGACGATGGCATCCGCTCCGCCGAGAACGACCAGGTACGCTCCGAGGTAATGCCGAATCGCTTCGACATAAACATTCATCGCCAGCTGAGCATCGGTATTCCCTTGCTGGGCCGCGATCTCGATGTCTCGCAGATCGTTGCCCGCACCGGACAATCCTTCCAGCCCTGACTTGTTCGCCAAGTCTGCCAGCAATGCATCCAGCGTCTTGCCCGTCTTCTTCAGCAGTATCGGCAACGTAAAGATGTCGATATCGCCGACGCGGTTGTTCTGTGGCAACCCCGTCTGCGGGCTGAAGCCCATGCTCGTTGCCAGTGACTTGCCACTGTCAATCGCACAGAGCGAACTGCTGCCACCGAGATGACAGGAGATCACCTTGGGTTTCCTGATCACTTCTGCAGTTCGTTCTGCAATGAAGCGATGGCTGGCACCGTGAAAGCCATAGCGGCGGATGCCCAGCTTCACCCATTCCTGGGGAATAGCATAAAGCTGACGAGACATCGGGATCGTCTGATGGAACCCTGTCTCGAACGCTGCCACCAGCGGAATGTGAGGCAACTTCTCCGCGAGGAGTCGCATCGCTTTCACATAAGGCGGGTTGTGTGCCGGACAGACGACGTTGTAGGCTTCCATGGCTGCAAGCACTTCGGGAGTGACCCGTTGCACTCCGCTCAGTCCTTCTGCATGCACCGCCTTGAAACCGATGGCTGCGAGTTCCTTCGCATCCTTCAGCACGCCCATCTTGGTATCACACAGCAAGGCCAGGCACGCTTCGACAGCAGCTGCATGATCAGCTACCGTGTCGACTTTCTCACTACTACCTTTATCGGTGGTAGCGTAGCTGCGAGCCTTGTCTGAGCCGATCCGTTCGACCCCGCCCTTGGCCAACAACGCTTCCCCGTTCGCCATGTCAAACAGGCGATACTTGAAAGAGGTGCTGCCCAGGTTGGCGATGAGAATGTGCATAGTAGCTCTCAGCTTTCAGCTCTCAGCTGTCAGCATCAAACAAGACCAATCTTGCTGAAGGCTGATAGCTGACGGCTGAAGCTATTTGTTGTTCACAAAGAAATCAATCACCGACTCGCTGGGGCGAGGGATGATGTGGGCGGCGACGAGTTCGCCATTGGCGGTGGCTGCCTGTGCACCGGCATCCACAGCAGCACGAACGCTGCCGACATCGCCACGAACCAGGGTGGTAATGAAGGCATTACCGATCTGGAACTGGGCGACGAGATTAACGTTGGCTGCCTTCAGCATCGCATCGGATGCTGCGACAGTGGAGATGTAGCCCTTGGTTTCGATCAGCCCAAGAGCAAGGTTACCTGACGGAGTAGGATTCGCGGCCATTGAGTTAAGTCCTGTATTGTAGGGCACGCTGTGCGTGCCTCACTATCGCTGGAGTTCGTCACTTGTCTGGTTTCGCTCATCGCTGCAAAGAGATGAGCACATCATGTGGCGAGGCACGCACAGCGCGCCAGGCCGACTATTTCTTCTGGGCTGGCAGTGCTACGCCGATTTCCTCGTGAGGACGGGGAATCACGGACGAGCTGACCACTTCGCCAATGCGCTGAGCAGCGGAAACGCCTGCATCCACTGCAGCACGAACCGCAGCTACATCACCACTGACGAGAGCGGTGACCATGCCAGAACCAATCTTGGTCCAGCCGATCAGCTTGACATTAGCTGCCTTCAGCATTGCATCGCTTGCTTCGATCAGGCAGACCAATCCTTTGGTCTCGATGAGGCCCAGTGCCTCGAGGTTTGCTGCCATGGGGAGTAACTCCGTGGTTAAAAAGATGAAGTCCTGGTTTGAGTTAAGAGCAGGGCGCCGAGAGTAGATTAATTCTCTCTCAACACTCAACTCTCAACGGTTATTTGAACAATTCCACCTTCGTCGCTTCGGGCAAGTTGCAGGCATTGCCTTCGTCGGTGTCAATGTGGATTTCGAGCTTTGAGTTCTTGTCAACGCGGCAGAGCAGGTTCTCGAGAACGATCGGGCAGTTGCTCACCACCCTCATGTTCATTCGATCGCCCTGCTTGACGCCGTAGTATTCTGCATCGCTGGGGTGCATGTGGACGTGCCGTTCTGCACGAATCACACCAGCTTTAAGTTCGATCATCCCCTTGGGACCCATGACCCAGCAGCCGGGCGTTTCATGATGGTTGCCGGAGGGGCGTACCGGGGCATCGATGCCGAGCGAAATGGAATCGGTGAAAGCGAGTTCAACCTGTGAGAAATCGCGGCACGGGCCGAGGATACGTACATTCGGAATCATTCGCTGGCGGGGACCGATCACGGTCACCACTTCTTCCGCAGCGAAAGCACCCGGCTGATAGAGATCTTTCATCGGAGTCAGATTGGCACCAGGACCGAAGAGTTCTTCGACGTGAGCTGGCGTCAAATGGACATGACGGGCCGAGATGTTGGCCACAATGCGTGGCTTGCCTGGTTCCACCGGCACCGGAGCGGATGACGAACCGACGTGTTTTTGCAACGCAGAACGCACCAGTCGTTCAATAAGTTGGCGATCCACTGCAATGTTTGGTACTTTCACAGGTATTGTGGCACTCATACTCGTTGCTCCCTGTTGGTACCAGCAATAACCAATGACACACCTGAATGCTGTAACCAGCTTCGAGAATCTTCCGTGATACCGGCATCAACAACCAGTGCCGAGATAGACGAAAGTGGGCATAGTTGTGTTAATGCAGTCCGTCCCAGTTTAGTGTGGTCAGCCAGCACAAAAGTCTGTTCAGCGCTTTGAAGCATGGCTCGTTGTGTTTCAACAAGTAGAAAATTGTGATTAAACAACCCTTGCGAAGTCACACCATGGCAACTGAGAATAGCCTGGGTAACATGGATGTTCTTTAACTGCTCAACAGTAGAAGGCCCAAGCGCTACGCCGGTACGCGGATAGACAAACCCACCCAGAAGAATTACATCTGGTTCTCGTGATTGTGAAAGCAATGTAGCAATCGGCAAGCTGTTGGTAACAACCTGCAAAGTACGGCCAACAAGCAGTTTAGCTAATTCCAGAGTAGTAGTACCGCCATCCAGCAGGATGGATGAACCTGTGGCAATGCGTTCGTTCATTGCCTGGGCTATCAATCTTTTTTCAATCACTGCAGTTGCAACGCGATCTTCAAGTGCAGGCAAACCGTCTTGCGATGTTGTATCTGCGGGCCGGGCTCCGCCATGAGTGCGCTTGAGTTGCCCTTGCTGATCCCAGAATTCCAAGTCACGTCGAAGAGTAGATTCAGAAGTGCGCAATTCGGTGGCCAAGTCAGTCAGGGCTACAAACCCCCTGTCTTTTACCAATTCAAGCACTTTCTTTCGTCTTTCTTCGACAAGCACGTTAAATTACCACGATAATCTATGCAGTTATCAACCGTATGTTGCCTATATTACGGTTGAAAATGGTAAAAATCAATCATTATTTATCATAATCCATCATTATTTTACATTATGTTTCAGTTGTAAATCATAAGTTACGGCATGGTAATCATTTGCTTCAATATAAGATTTGCCGGTATTATGGTCATGACGTGGAGGTAATCATGAAGCAGGCACTTGTTCACAGCTGGCAAAATCTGTCCCAGGATTCACCGATGGCGAAATTAAGCCGACGTAGAATCATTGGCGAGAAGATGATGATCTCAGAAATTTCATTGGAAAAAGGGTGCCTGGTTCCAATGCATCAACATGAAAATGAGCAGTTCAGTTGTATTCTGAAAGGTTGGTTGCGTTTTTCCATACAGCATTCTGATAACACAATTACACAATATGATGTGAGAGCTGGTCAGGTGATGGAACTGCCTTCGCAGGTGCCTCATGCTGCGGAAGCTATCGAAGATACATTGGTTCTCGACTTATTCAGTCCGCCGAGCGCTACTACCGGTATTGATGTGCATAGGGGGCACTAAGCTGCTCGATTTCGGATGGGAAATCCTAGACGTCGTTCAGCTTCTATTTCATGAGCAGTGTAATCGGCTAATTTCTTCTTCTTCGATTTTCGACACAGAGCAAGCTGAATGAAGAGCGACAGCAAAATAACTCCAGCCAAGGCTGCGTGTGCTACGAGTGATTGATCTTTCAACCAATTCAAAGCAGCATACCATTTCTGTTGTTCGACATAGGCAATGGCTCCGTAACACAAAACCACTGAGCCGATAGCTGATGTCAGTAATACAACACAAAAACGATAGAACAGTGCGCTAAACAACCCCCCAGCACAGATGCATATTGCAGGAATGGCATAAGGCGGTGCCAGCCTTTTCATGGTATACCAGCATGCCAGGCCGTAGGCTAGAAAGAGTCCGACGCGGGAAAGTGACAACGCGAGACAACCAGCCGCTGCAGCAAGAAGCACTCCTGAAACAACGGGTTGTGAGATACCCCAAGCGGAAGCTTGCCGCATTCCAATCAGCCCAGCGATAAGGCTGACACAGAGGGTCAGCCAGAATCGGTGCCATTTCCAGCCGGTGATAGCCAATAATAATCCCGTACTCATCATGGCCAGAAGTGCAGGCATGGGGAGTTCAAGAATATCTGTCAGTATTTCGGCTGAGAGTATTTCCATGCTGGGCAGATAGCTTACAGGCAGAATGCTGTCAAGCTGGAAACTCGGCTAGCATCGTTTCCGCAATCTGCTATAGCTCTCCCGTTCATATGCAGGGAGAGAGTCATGTTGTTACGACGTGCATGGATGCCTGTCAGCCTGGCTATGATAACAGGGTTAGCTCTTGGCTGGATGCTAAATAACCGACAACCAGTTTTTGCCGGCGGCAGTACCGATCGTCATGAAGACTTCATCATGGCAACAGGCCCAATCAACCAGACTTTGACTGTTAATTCAAACCAGTCACAGAATGTAGAGCTCGATGGAGTCTGGATACTTGACTACAAGTCTGGGAAACTTCTGGCAACAACGATGAACCGTCAAACGGGCAAGATGATTGCGTTTGGAGAAGTAGACCTCGTCAAGGAGTTTGAGATTGCTCCACGAGCGAATGTTCATTTTGTCATGACCACTGGATTGGTTATCCGTGGCCAGTCGGTGCTTTATCTCATGGAAACAACGACTGGAAAAGTAGCGGTATACAGCATGTTTTCCGATGAATTCGGTCAAGGGAACAGATCAGAGCGTATTCTTATACGCCGTCACGATATGGCCAGTATTCGAACCGGCACTGTTCCGCCACCTGCTGACGTGCAGAATCTTGGTCAATCACCGTTGCCGCGTACACAGACCAACATGATGCCAAACCAATATTCTTACCCGCCAGCTATGCAGCAACAGTTGCCAAATCCTGTACAGCCACCGGCCCCTGTAAATCCATTGCAACAAACTGGGTTTGTCAATCCCAACAAATAATAACAAGACAATCCAATTGAAACCAAGAAAGCCTCCGGAATCCGGAGGCTTTCTGTTTGAATAGTGTTCGGTAATCATGATTGTTCAAACTAATGCAAGCTGCAATCGTCTAATAAATTAGAGTCTAGTGTGCAATAAGTAAGAAATATCGGGAGACGGCTATGTGCCACGTCATTCGGTTTCTGCTCGCTATGGTACTTCTAAAATCAATGATGCTGTCGCCAACGCAGGCTCAAGGCCATTTGTTGCCACGTGATCGCTCATTGCCTCCTATGCAATTAGTGAATCACCACATCAAAGTGCTACTGGAAGATCAGGTTGCAGTTACGAGAGTGAAACAGACTTTTCGAAATCAGTCGAACCGCCCGTTGGAAGCTATTTATTCGTTTCATGTACCAAGAGGTGCGTCGGTCAAAGATTTCTCGATGATGGTCAACGGGAAAAAAGTAAAAGGAGAATTGGTCGAGGCAGCCAAAGCCAAGTCGATCTATACAGAGATAGTTCGTCGAACAATGGATCCAGGTCTACTCGAATATGTAGGATCAGATCTGTTACAGATGTCAGTCTTCCCGGTACCAGCCAGGGGAGACCAGGAAGTAGAAGTCAGTTTTACCTCGTTGGCGAGCAAACGGGATTCAATCGTTGAATACCACTATCCTTTAAAAGGACAAACGCAGTTACTTCGTGTCAGCGGTGAGTTTTCCCTGGAGATGGAACTGAAATCCTCGCGACCAATTCACAATATCTATAGCCCGACACATCCTATTTCATTCAATCGCAAAAGTGATCGCCATGCGACAGTGTATTTTGACAAGAGTATGGTTGCTCTCGATAGAGATTTGCAACTGTTTTACTCGACAGGCAAAGATGATATAGGCCTGACTGTTATTCACCACAAACCAGACCATCGCGATGGCTACGCCTTGCTTCTTCTGGCGCCCCGGGCAGATATTACTCCGGAGCAACGAATTCCACGAGACATGGTATTTGTCCTCGATACCTCAGGTAGCATGCGTGAAGATGGCAAAATAGAACAGGCTAAAAAGGCACTGAAATATGGTCTTGATTCTCTTAAAACTGGCGATCGGTTTACTGTTATCCAGTTTGCTACTACGGTTAATGCATTCAGTACCAGCCTGGTAAGCGGTGCAGACCAGATTGCAAGTGCCAAAAAATGGATCGATACCCTTGAACCAACTGGGGGAACAGCTATCAGCGATGCATTGACTGAAGCCTTAAAGTTGCAAGTCGGTGACAAGGAGAGACAGTATTGCATCATTTTTCTGACAGATGGTAAGCCAACCATTGGAGAAACCGAGTCAGCTCGCATCCTTCAAACGGTTCAATCCCAGATACGTTCCGGCACGAGGTTATTCACCTTTGGTGTTGGGTATGATCTGGATGCAAGCCTACTTGATCAGCTGGCGGAGAAGAATCGCGGATCCAGTAGTTTTGTCAAGCCTCAGGAAGATATGGAAATCAAGGTTTCACATTTCTTCAGCCAGATCAATCAGCCGGTTCTGACCGATTTAAAACTCACGACGTCAGAAGGTGTTCGTTTGCTCGATATGTATCCACCACAGATTCCCGACTTATTTCACGGCGGACAAATAGTAGTACTGGCACGCACCCAAGGCACGGGCAAGTCATCCATAAAACTGTCTGGTTCAGTGGGCTCTCTCAACAAAGAATTTCATTATGAATTAGATTTGCAAGAAAAGCCTGATGCCAAACCTTATGTCGAAGAGTTGTGGGCCAGGAGAAAAGTAGGCTACTTGCTGGATCAAATCCGGCTGCGGGGTGAATCAAAAGAACTGGTAGATGAAGTTGTCCTGCTTGCCAAAAAATATGGCATTGCAACTCCATACACCAGCTATCTGGTGATTCCAGATGATGTACCACGACCTGGAGAAAGGCGCTGGAGTCCTGTTCCACCTGGTCAGTCATCAGGTCTTGGGGGAATGGCAGGCGGTGGTGCAAGCTTAGAAAGAAGTCGATCAACTCGTGAAGTCCTCAAAATGCTTGAAAGCAGTAAGAGTGTTGCTGACTCCAGAGGAGCGACCAGTGCTGTCATGGGAGGCAAAGGGACTCTGGATCAGGCCAACAGGGCATTGAGAGCAGGAGACCTGCAACAGACACAGCAGGGACGGTTGGGTGTCGATCTATCTGTTCAGATGAACGAGATGAAGAATCAGTCTCAGCAAAGCAGGCAAATTCAACGCCAGGTCAATCAACGGAATTGCCTTGAAGTCAACGGAGTCTGGGTCGACGATCAGTATAAGAAAGCCACACCTACTTTTGCAATTAAAACGATGAGTAAAGCCTACTTCAAGTTGTTGGAAGTAAAGCCGGAGATGAAGGAAGTTCTCCAACTGGGCTCTTCCTTGATCTGGATTGCTCCCAATGGCACTGCTATTGTTGTCGATCCAAATACTGGAGAAGAAGAGATCACTGAAGCCGAGATAACAAAACTCTTTACAAAAGGAAGCTAATGTTGGGTCTGTGTTGCCAATTGTAGATGCGACAGGGGGCGAGTTGTGTGCTAAAGTTGAAACATGCCCTCGCCCACTAACCCTCAACGACTTGATCTCATCGATGCATTGCGCGGCTTTGCAGCGCTATGGGTGTTCCTTTACCATATCTGGAATGTACTCAATCCCTGGAAAACCAGTCAGGTCGCACCAGTATCATGGGATGTAAACCAATCCTGGTTTGACTCTCTCTCGTTCTTTGCCATTCAGTTCGGTTACTACGGAGTCACCATTTTTTTTGTTGTCAGTGGATTCTGCATCCATTTGCCGCAGGCCCGTCGTCGCGTTGTCGGTGGTCAGGATGGTTTGAAACTGGCAGCATTCTTTGAGCGCCGGTTTTGGCGACTCTATCCTGCTTACTTTGCAAGTCTGTTTGTAGCTTCACTCAGTTTAGGCGTAATGAGGCTGATGGAATATCAGTCGCGAGGCTGGCCACTGCCTTTGCCTGATGGGTTCTATGAGCAAGCTTTTGGCGTAAAGGAAATTCTTTACAACGCGTTCTTCTTGCTGCCATTCTTCGAATCAGCCAAAGACCTGAACAGTGTTCTGTGGACACTAGTATTCGAAGTGCAGTTTTATCTGTTGTACCCTGTGTTGCTCATCATGATGCGGAGAGTTGGCTTACTGCCAGTCGGTTTGATTCTCCTGATCTGCGAAATTATTATGGTCCCCATGCCCAAAAACAGCAGCAATTATTTGGATCATAGTCCATGGGATTACTTTTTTCTGGCGAAGTACTTTGAGTGGTATTTAGGTGTCATTGCAGCAGAATGTCTGGTGCGACAACGACGGCTGCCAAACAGAATGACATTGCTGTTTGTCGCTGTGGTGTGCCTTGCCATCAGTATGGTTTCAGTCTTTTACAGTGTTCTGTGGCCTTATCGTGACGTGTGGGTTGCACTGGCAACCTTCTTTTTCCTTCTGGGGATGCTTCCATATCAAAAAGAGAAAACGAATAATCACCTTTTCAAACTATTGGTATGGTTAGGCCTGTTTTCCTACAGCTTATATCTGTTGCATATACCACTCATGCGCATAATGTATGCAGGTAATACTCTTCTCGCTGAATGGCTGGGGAGACCAGGTTGGCAACATGTGCTGATTTATGATTGCATTCCAATCGTGATATTCACCTCCTGGGTATTTTATCTCTGTTTTGAGAAGCCCTATCTCAAACAACGATGAATCAGAGCTTGGAACAGATAGCTACTGCGAGCAGTTCTTCTGCAGTAGAAACCTGGTGCGTCGGTTCTGCGTCAGCCAGTGTGTTCCAATCGTTGATACCCCAACTCACTGCTGCAACATCAATACCTGCTTTGTGTGCGGCAGCAACATCGCGTACCTCATCACCGATGTACAACACATCTTTTTTCTGAAGTTTGTGCTGTTTGATTACACGTTTAATGCCTCGGGCTTTTCCTAACAGCTTGAAACAGCCTGCAGTAAATTCAAAGTATTCGGATATGCCATTGGCTTTCAAACATGCTTGGATATTTTCCGGCGAGTTAGAGGAAAGTATGGCATGTCGCATTCCAGCTGAATGCGTTTGCTTCAGGACACGCAGGATTCCCGGATAGAGCTTAACATTCTCGATCTCATGCCGCATGGCCTGTTGAAATGCACGGGTAATCCGAGGCAACTTGAGGAAGCCGATGTTATGTTCTTTCATGAATTTCCGCACGGTCATCTTTCGTACGCTGTACGGATCGGTAATCGGCTTGAAACGGAACTGCGCAGCTAACCGATTGACAATAGTCAGCGAAATCGCCATCGAATCAGCGATGGTGCCATCAAAATCCCAGAGTACCAATCGGTAAGGCATGCCAGTATCGGTGGGTTGCAAGATAGTCATCTCGTGATGTAACAGTATTGTAAGGTGAGAGGCTGATTTTTCCGTCTTCTTTTTGCAGAGATTCCAGGTTTTGTCTACTCCTTATGTATTCCTGTTCGACATCGATGGCACATTGCTTTCCAGTGGCGGTGCAGGAAAGATGGCACTGGAAACAGCATTCCTGAATCTGTTTGGACTTATGGAGATTAGAAAACAGGTGCCTTATAGTGGTCGTACCGATGTAGCGATTGCCCATGAATTGCTTCAGGCTCACGACATCGATCCCAGTTTAGAGAACATTTCAAAGTTGCAGGAATCGTATCTTAATCAGTTGCCACAAGCTCTGAATTGCAAAAAAGGAAGCGTTCTTCCTGGCGTCATCCCACTATTGGAAGCACTTCGTTCCAGTTCTCATTCGATAATGATAGGGCTTTTGACAGGAAACATCCGTCGCGGAGCGCAGGTTAAGTTAGGCCATTATGACATGAATCACTTCTTCTCTTTCGGGGGATTTGGAGACGGAGTGCATACCCGCAATGAGGTTGCACAAGCCGCCTGGAATGAGGCACGGCAGTTCGCTGGAGTGGAACTCTCTCCAAATCGTACCTGGGTAATTGGCGACACACCGCTCGATATCAGCTGTGCTCGACATATTGGCGCTAAAGTCCTGGCGGTCTCAACTGGAATGCATCCACATGATGAGTTGGAAAGTCATAAGCCAGATCTACTAGCTGCGTCATTAAATCATCCTGTATTGTTATCAAGGATGCTGGTGTAAGATTTTTCAGAGATATCAACAGACAGCATCGTTCAGAATCTACGGTTTTAGCAGTTTTGCCGGCTCAGTTCCAGGTGGCAGCAGTGTACAAAAGACTCCATGAGGGTTGTTTCCGTTGCTGACTTTGAGCAGTAACGTATTTTTCCCTTTCTTGAATTCAACGGCAACACTATCCCTGCCGGGCTGTGCTGCTTCATGTCGTCGATGACGGAACACCAGCTTATCGTTGAATATCACATTGACACCATCATCAGAGCCGAGTTTGATATCTCCCCATCCAGCTTGTGGTGCATCCACTTCAGCATAAAGATAGGAAACACTCATCGGTGCATCATCGCCATGTATTTGTGCAAGGTCGAGATAGCCCGACGAGTTTGCGAGTACTTGTTTCCATTCCACTCTATTCGATTTACCTTGATAGCTCGCTTTGCTGTAGTAACCTGTATCCGGTCCCATAACCTTATCCAACCCGCTGTCCTTTTCATCGTTCGGGAAGGGACCCATCAGTTGCCACCGATCAACAAGCAGAGCAGGGGACTTCATTGTGGACAGATACGCAACAACATCGACCAGTTCATCTTCTGTCAGAAATCCTGCAAGGTTATCAGGCATCAACGATTTGGCGCTTTTGCTTCGTTTTTCGATATCACGAATAGCCAGCTTGGTGTCTTTGCCGCTGGCATCACGCAGGATGATGTGTTCTCCAGTTTCCTCGACCATCAATCCGCTCATGACAACGCCATCTTTGGTTTCGATGACATGTTGTACGTACTGATCGGCAATTGCCTTATCAGGAGTTAAAATGGATTCGAAGAGATTCTCCACGCTTCCTTTAACACCAATCATGGAAAGATCAGGCCCGATACTGCCACCCACTCCCTGAAAGCCATGACATTTGATACATGCCAGGTCTTGATGAGTTAGTACCAGTTTTTTGCCTTGTTCAGGATTACCCGTTTTCTTTGCCAACATGACAGGAGCAGGTAGGCTTGTCATGTTTAATTTTTTGGAAACTGGAAATGCGATAAGCGCTTTGTTTCGTAGATCAATGTAAGGGCTATTTCGCAGTAACCTTCCTGTTTCTGGAATCAGTGATTCAGGCAGCTCTTTTTTCGAGTGCAGTTCCAGTAGCCAACTATTCCCTTGTCTGCTTCCAGTAAGGCTTTCCAGAGCCAGTCGGCGATCTTCCATGTCGATTTTTTCATTGAGGAAGTAAGTTTGGAGCGGCTTCATCGCTTCAGTCGTGCCTATTTTCCCCAAGGCCGTCATGACGGCTTTACGAATATCCGGAGTTTCCGGGCGAATGAGAAGTTTGGTGAGAGTTGCTATCGATTCTTTGGATTTCAGATTTCCCAAGCCAGCAATAGCAGCAACGCGAACCTGGTTAGGATGCCCTTCCGAATTGAAGGCAAGCCTGTCCAGAAAGCCCTGAAAGTCCTTTCGTTCACAGACTGAGACGAGTTCAACAACAGCAGGCAGCATTTCGCCATCAGTCATTTGGGTTTCGATGGCTTTGAGAACCAGGAAGGAGCTTTTCAGGCTGCTCCATTTCCCGCCAAGGTGTTGTAGCAGTGTCTTAAGAGCTGCTGCCCGCACATGACGGTTTGGCTTGGTGTCTTGCAGCAGCTTAAGCAACGATTCACCACCCTCTATTCCACTAGAAGCGGCTAGAGCACCAAGTGCTAATTCTGTTTGTAAGGGGGACATATTTTCGGAAGCAACCTTGCGCCCCAACTTGCTGATAACTGATGGTGGCCGGAGTTCCCACACGAGCCAGGCTGTCTTGTCGTTCCATTCGGGGAAGTGTTTCTCGAAGTCTTTGAGAATGGTATTCCGCCTCTGCTGATCGGTGCCACAAGCAATGTTAAGGGCGGAGAGATAGGCGCGGTCATGGCCGTCGAAGAGGTTGGTGAGTTTGTAGAATCCATCTTTGACGACATCAGCATCAGAGTTTCGCCAACCAATCAAGAACTCACGCCAATTCTGAGCTGTAACACTCGCAGGCAGTTTATCGTCGATCAGGAGAAGGTTTGGTGAAGTATCACAGTATTGCCGACAAATGCAGTTCTTTACATGTGGTTCGGATCGTTCCAGAAAGCGTTCAAACGCTTCTTTCTCTGATAGTGTAAATGCTCTACCTCCACCGTTGGTCTTCGCAAGCAACCAGTAACATCGACATGCGATGACTGGGTCTGATGTTGCCAAGCCCTGCAGAAGTATCTTCGTCTGCTCACCAGGGCTAGTGAGTAACTTGCTGGCCGCATAAGCTCTGGTGGCAATACAGGGAGAACTGATCTGCATTAACATGTCATTCTTTTGTGGCTCAGAACTCGCCACACTATTCTTCACGCTATGTGTTAACCGATAAATCCTCCCCCTGGTCGTATCCCCCATGCCATGACCACCCACGCCTGGGTCGTACCAGTCGGCAATGAAGATAGATCCATCGGGAGCAACGCAGACATCGCTTGGACGGAACCAGTTGTCGGTACTGGTAACCAGGTTCACCTTGTCGAGTTCATAGCCTGCACCCTTGGGACGCACGCCGAAAAGTCGTACTTCCCGCGGGCCAGCATCGGTGTGTAGCAGGAAACCTTCATACTGATTGTTTTTGCTGATAGCTGACAGCTGAGAGCTGAAAGCTTTATGAAGCAGTTTCCCTTCATACCAGCACATCCCAGTAGGCGAGCCAAAGCCGGTGCGGAGGGTTTTGTGAACAACTCCAGGCTGGTCTTCATGCCAGTGATGATCGCCTCGGTTTCTGGGCCAGTAGCCGTAATCGCCGCCGTACATCACATGACAGATGCGTGTTTGCTGCAGTCCATCATCGTCGTTGTCGGAAACGAACATAGTGCCAAAGCTGTTGACAGCAGGTTCGTACTGGTTACGGAAGTTGTGAGCAAGCAGTTCCAGTCCGGTGCCATCAGTGTTACAACGCCAGATGGTACCTGCTTTGCAATCGGTCTGGTTGGTATTCCAGACTTTGCCGTTTCTATCCTTGAGGTTTTTTACACCCTGGTCGCCGACGGAGAAGTAGAGCTTGCCGTCTGGGCCGAAGTGGATGCCGTGGATGCCGTGATCATGATCATGGCCGCCAAAGCCGGTAAGCAGTATCTTGGGTGGCCCATCAGCTTTGCCATCGCCATTCGTATCTTCAAACAGATACAAGTGAGGAGAATGGCAGACATAAACTTTGTAGCCGGGGCCGGCTGGGTCTTTAGAAACTGCAATGCCAAGAGGTGCAAGGAAATCGGGGGCCTGGTAGAAGGTAGTAGCGTTGTCTGCCTTGCCATCGCCATCGGTATCGTGAAGGATAACGATGCGGTCCCCTTCTTTGCGGTTGACCGGTTTGCGGTGTAATGTCGTACGATAGTTGACCGATTCACAGACCCACACCCGTCCTTTTTCGTCGATATCCATACACGTGGGGTTGCTGAACATGGGCTCGCTGGCGAACAGTTCCAGTTTCAGGCCTGCTGCAACCTGAAATGAGCTGAGAGCCTTATTCGGTGGTAACTGTGCCATGGCAAATGAATGAAATATAAAGTAACTGAAACAGATAACTTGGTGAAATACGTGCTTCATGTGACACTCAAAATAACTTGTGAGTTTTCATACACCCCTGCAATATAACTTGAAGCAGATAATTAAAAACAAAAAACTGCACGATTGGCTCGTGCAGTGATGAACTGGTGATAAATTGGCATTATGCATCTTTGGTTGGTTCGGTAGACTCAGCTGTTATTTCTTCAATATTATCGAGTTCAGCCAGTTTTACAGCGGTTACTACTCGGTCACCCTCCTGCAGGTTGGCCAGGCGTACCCCTTGGGTATTGCGGCCAATGGAACGGAAATCGCTGACTTTCATTCGAGTGACCATACCTTGTTGAGTGATAACCATAAGCTCATCACCTTCACGAACAGCAACAGTGGACACCACTGGCCCATTGCGCTCACTGGTGCGAATATCCTTGAGCCCTTTTCCACCACGCCGCTGTGTTCGATAGCGCATATTGCTGGGAGAATTTTCATCTCCTTCAGATTCATTAGGCTCTGAATTCTCAACAGGTTCTTCATCACCTGTTGCAGTAGACCCAGATGCTTCGCTGGGGCCAAAGCTCGTTCGCTTGCCATATCCGTTTTGACAAACGGTCAATAATTGCCCTTCAGGATCAGCAACAGCCAGGCCTACCACTTCATCATCTTTCCCGAGGTTGATGCCTTTTACGCCTTTGGTATCACGACCCATCGGGCGGGCATCTGATTCAGAAAAACGAATGGCCATTCCATTTTTAGTTGCCAGGACGACTTCGTCACCTTCGCCGACCAGCACTGCATTGATCAGAGAATCTCCCTCTTCTAGATTAATGCCGATGATGCCTCCAGCTCGAGGCCTTGAATACTGTTCCAGCGCTGTTTTCTTGACCAGGCCGCGCCGGGTGGCAATAAGCAGGTACTGATTTGGCTCAAATCGTCTTACTGGAATCACAGCACTGACTTTTTCCTCTGGCTTGAGTGAAATAACATTGGGAAGTGCCCGTCCAGCAGAAGTACGGCTCATCTGCGGAATGTCATACACCTTGAGCCAGTAGACCTGTCCAAAGTTAGTGAAGAATAGAAGGTAGGCATGTGTTGAAGCAGTAAAAAAATGTTCAACAAAATCGTCATCGCGGGTTTGTCCGCCACTGACACCGCGTCCACCTCGTTTCTGACTGCGGTAAGTATTGCTGGGCAGCCGCTTGATGTAACCATTGTGACTGATCGTGACTACATTCATTTCTTCTTCAATGAGGTCTTCATGCCTCATCTGGCTGGGGCCTTCATCAATGATCTGGGTGCGACGTTCATTGCCATATTTTTCACTGATTTCATGCAGGTCTTTACGAACCACAGCGAGGATGTTTTTCTGATCGGAAAGAAGAGTTTCGTATTCGTTGATTTTTGCACGCAGACTTGCATATTCCTTGAAGATTTCGTCTCGTTCCAGTGCAGCCAGCTGACCAAGTTGCAGCCGGACAACTGCTTCAGCCTGCTCTTCGGTCATGGAGAAGCTGGTTTTTGGACCCACTTCCTTGATCAGTGCATCAAAGTGTTCTTTGCCAAGAGCTCGTTGCATCACTGCTGCAGAAACTTCCAGGGCAACCAGGCGGTTCTTGGCTTCGGCTCGGCTTGGTGCGGCACGGCAGATGGCAATCACCTCGTCGATGCTGGCGATGGCAATCAGTTGTCCTTCTAGAATATGTGCACGATGCTTGGCCTGACGCAACAGATATTCTGTACGGCGTCGAATGACGCGCACTCGATGTCGTAGGTATTCCTCCAACATCTGCTTCAAATTTAAAGTCTTTGGCCTGCCATCTACCAAAGCCAGCAAGATGATACTGAATGTTTCCTGCAGAGGTGTGAACTGGTAAAGCTGGTTTAATACCAGGTGAGGATCAGCATCGCGTTTGATGTCACAGACTATGCGGACAGGTTCTCCTTTTCTTTCGGATGATTCGTCCCGAGGTGCGCCACTGATACCAGTAATTCTTTCATTCTTGATCGCTTCGCCAATCAACTCCATGATGCGGTTGCGAGTTTGCTGATACGGAATATCGCTGATGATAATCTGGCTACGGCTGCCTTCTTCGTCGACCTTGGCTCTGGCACGGATAATAACCTTGCCTCGGCCTGTACGATATCCATCATAAATACCTTGGCGACCACAAATAACTCCACCGGTTGGAAAATCGGGGCCGGGTATGTGCTGAATCAAGTCATCAATGGTTGCTGAGGGATGATCGATCAGGTGAATTGTGGCGCTGCATACTTCCGACAAATTGTGGGGAGGAATGCTGGTTGCCATACCAACTGCGATACCGCCGGACCCGTTCACCAGCAGATTGGGAAACCGACTTGGAAGAACCATGGGTTCTTTGACGCGACCATCATAATTAGGCACCATGTCGACGGTGTCTTTGTCAAGGTCAGCCAGCATCTCAGCAGCAAAATGGCTCAGTCGGGCTTCGGTGTATCGCTCAGCCGCGGGAGGCAGTCCGGCTAGAGAACCGAAATTCCCCTGCTTATCGATTAGCACATGACGCATGACCCAGTCCTGGGCCATGCGAACTAGAGTATCGTAAACAGCCATGGTGCCATGCGGGTGATAGTCGCCGGTAGTTTGGCCGGTGATTTTGGCACACTTCATACGGCTGGACGCAGGCCCCAGGTTCAGATCATTCATGGCAACGAGGATGCGACGCTGCGAGGGTTTCAATCCATCACGAACATCGGGCAAGGCACGGCTGACAATGACCGACATGGCATAGCTGAGATAGCTGTCCTTCAGCTCTGATTCGATGTTGAGAAGTTGTTCCCGAGGGTTATTTTCCGGTGCAGGCGTTGCAGTCACATTGCCATCTGTGGGGGGAACATCAGGGGGTAGTGAATCAGGCATATTTCCTCAATTTCAGCAGACATCAATGCGGACTAATTCGAAGCTATATTTTAGGGTTTTGTGAGCATGTAGCCATGCTGATTCTTGAGGACAAATGAAGAATTTAGCACGAGTTTCTCAGTCAAAAGTACAAAATGAAATGCTTCATGTTCTTTCCCACTATTAATTTGCAACAACGGAGTTTTCATCTATCATGTGACCATCATTTAACGAATGGATCAGCACCATGAAACGAGCAACACTTCTACTGCTTCTGTTAGGATTCACAACCTCTCTGATGGGACAAGCGCAACAGAGAAACCGCCAGCAGCAAGCTGCAACGGATGAAGAAAAACAGCATGCCGAGTATATTCTTGCCAACTACACCAAGTACGAGGTGTTAGTTCCGATGCGGGATGGCAAAAAGCTGTTCACATCGATCTATCGACCGAAGGAAGACAGTCGGCCTTATCCCATCATGTTGATGCGTACGCCTTACAGTGTTGCGCCCTATGGAATAGACAAATACCGCAATCGACTGGGGCCATCTGCAGCATTTGATAAAGAAGGATATATCTTCGTCAATCAGGATGTTCGCGGCCGCTGGATGTCGGAAGGTGACTTTGTCAACATGACACCGCACATCCCCAACAAAAAAGACAACACTCAGGTAGATGAAAGCAGCGACACCTACGATACCATCGAGTGGTTGATCAAGAATGTTCCGAATCACAATGGTAAAGTAGGGCAGTGGGGAATCAGTTACCCAGGGTTTTACACTGCGGCAGGGATGATTGATGCACATCCGGCTCTCAAGGCTGTTTCACCCCAGGCGCCTGTGACCGATTGGTTCATTGGTGATGACTTTCATCATAATGGAGCCTTATTCCTGCCTCATTGTTTCAACTTCATGGCCAATTTTGGCAAGCCTCGTCCGGAACCAACGAGTAAGTATCCATACATGCCGTTCGATCATGGCACCCCTGATGGGTACGATTTCTTCCTGAAAATGAAGGCGCTTAACTATGCAGACAAACTCCATCTCAAAGGACAGGTGGCTTTCTGGAATCAGATGATGGAGCATGGCAATTATGATGAGTTCTGGAAGAGTAGAAACATCCGGCAGTACATCAACAAGGATGTTAAGCCCGCAGTGCTAACCGTCGGTGGTTGGTTTGATGCGGAAAACCTCTTTGGTGCACTCCACGTTGGAAAGAATGTCTCTGCTAAGCCAGGCAACACCCTCGTCATGGGACCCTGGGTGCATGGCGGCTGGAACCGTGGCGATGGCGACAGCTTGGGCAATGTCAAATTCAATGCAAAGACAGGCGAGTACTTCCGTGACAAGATTCAATTCCCATTCTTCCAGCATCATTTACATGACAAAGGAGAGTGGAAGGCGCCCGGCGCATGGGTATTTGAAACGGGAACGAATCAGTGGCGAAAGTTTGATACGTGGCCGCCTAAAAATGTCAGTCTTAATGATTTTCAATTGACTGGAAATGGTCAGTTAGCAATTGCGAGTGACTTTACAAAACAGCCTACAAGACGACCACAATCAGATAACAGTTTTGACGAGTTCATCAGCGATCCCAGCAAACCTGTCCCTTACATCGACAAGATCGGCATTGGAATGGAAAAGGAGTATATGATAGCTGATCAGCGTTTTGCCAGCCGCCGAACGGATGTGCTCACCTATCAGACGGATGTTTTGAAAAACGATTTGACCTTGGCAGGCCCCATCGAAGTGGAACTCGTAGTCTCCACTACTGGTACCGATGCCGACTGGGTGGTGAAGATGATTGATGTCTATCCCGATGATGCTGCAGACCCTGATCCTAACCCTGCCAACGTGCGGATGGGGGGCTATCAGCAGCTTCTCCGTGGCGATGTCATGCGGGGTAAATTCCGCAAGAGTTTCGAAAAGCCTGAAGCCTTCGAGCCGGGGAAACCCACTAAAGTAAGTTTTACCATGCCAGACGTGTTTCACACCTTCCGTCCTGGGCATAAGTTGATGGTTCAAGTGCAGAGCAGTTGGTTTCCACTGGTGGATCGCAACCCGCAAACATTCTGCGATATCTACAAAGCCACCGAAGCGGATTTTCAGAAGGCAACACACCGCGTTTACCACTTCGCTGAAAACGGATCGAAGATTGTGGTAAGAGTCCTTAAATAACTTCTATCCGGACTGACTTGCAACATTGATTTGGAGTAACCCTATCTATGCCTGTACAAGAAGATCATCCCATACTGGCAGCAGTGAAATCGCAGCTGAAAGATCATGGCAAGCCATTTACGATGGCTGTCATGATCAAGATCAAACCTGAATGCAAAATTCAGTTCGAAGCAGCGTTCAAAGAGTGCATCAGGGCTACCAGGCAAGAACGAGATTGCATCGCTTATGACCTCAACAGCAGTTCTACAGATGAGGGCAATTACGTGAATTATGAGCGATGGAAAAGTGTTTCCGCACTCGATGCCCATTTGAGGGAAGCGCATACCCAGACGCTTTTGAGCACGGTTGCTCCATATCTTGCTGGTTCGCCCGACATCAAAGTTTATACTTTTGCAGGTGAGTAGCGTGAGTGAGAAGATGGAACAGAACAGCCGAGTTCAAAATCCGTTGGATTTCCGGATTCCCCATGAACAGGTAGTGGTAGTGCGTGAAACTGATATCGATGAGTTGGGCCATGTCAATAACACGGTTTATCTTCGCTGGGTGCAGGATATTGCGATTGCCCATTGGCAACTCATAGCGACTCCGGAACAGCAGCAGGAAATGGTTTGGATGGTGTTGCGACATGAAATTGATTACAAGGCTGCAGCACGATTGAACGATGAGATTATTCTGCGAACCTGGATTGGAATAGCAGAAGGCTTACGCTTTGACAGGCATACGGAAATACTGTCGATGGTTCGAAAGCCGCTGGCTATAGCGCGTACCGTGTGGTGCCCGGTGGATCCTGTCACTCAGCGCCCGAAGAAAGTAAATTCAGATGTGAGACGAATGTTCTCGGCGGAGAGTTAGCCAGCTGTCGACAATCGTTCCGCAATACTATTTTCAAGAAGTCGCTTCAACGTCGGCAGCCAGTCGTTGCCAATCCATGATATGCCATTAAATGGAACGATGCGTTCGACCGCCCAACGATTTTTTTTGAGCTTACTGACCATTGTGGCCGCTTCATAGCTGTTTGTTGAATGTACGATGACTGGAAATACAGGTTCGATGGTTTGCAGATATCGAACAACATCCATGCCGGTTGCATCACCGCCTGGGTACTTTGTGAAATCTGTGTCGTTCAGATCATGATCTAGCGAAAGGGCAGTAACTTCCTCAATCGAAGCTTGCAGACGTTCGATCAATGGTTTGGGATGATCAAAAACTTCAATGGCGAACATATAGAGTCGATCAGAAAGCCAGGCTTTCATCGCTTCGGCTCGTTCAGCATTGTCCTCGAGTATCAGAATGGTTCTTTTCATGGTTGTTTGCCTTAGCAATTCAATTGTCGTATGCGTGTTCCGAAAGGGCAATACCACATGACCAATTTGACGGAAAATCCAAGCATGCGCAAGCGTTCAGCTACACCGCAAAGTGATCGCTGACTCCTAAACCGGAAAGTGCCGCTCAGGTTGTTGATTTCGGAAACAATACCACGAGTGTCAATTGCTAGTTCCCCAGCGTATAACGCTTCTCTGGCGTTGCCTAGTATCTTTGGATGCACATGCAACCCATCGGGAACGACATGTATGGTTTCTTTGATATCAACCGCATAGGCATATCGACCTGGAGGAATGCCAATATCAATTGCCTTGCTCGAAACAGAGCGCGGATAAGGCATGCGGTCGATTGGCTTTTTGGCTTTTCCAAACATGAATCGTCTTTTCAGGGAAGCAAGGCAATAATAATCCCTGAAACAAGCAATGCAAGGCTGGTCGATCCCGTGCGTATTCACAAACAAAAAGCCCCTGATCATTGCGATCAGGGGCGTCTTGATTATGACATATTGGGTTTGTTATTCTTCCTTAGCACCTGGCAAGGTGAATAGTTGCCCGCCACCGCTACCCATTCCACCCTTGAGTGGCTCACGGGCTGCTTTCTCTTCACTGGTTTCTACTTCTTCAATGACCTCATCATCGTCCTGACCGGCACGTTTGCGGGACAAGCCGATCTTGCGTTCTTCGCGATCAATCTTTAGAACTTTGACATCGATGGTGTCGCCAACCTTGACGACGTTTTCCGGACTGTCGACTTTGTCATCAGCCAGTTCGGAAACATGCAGCAGGCCTTCGAGCCCAGGTTCAAGTTCAATGAAGACACCAAAGTTGGTGATCTTGGTAACCTTGCCCTGAACAACCTGATTCTGCTTGTATCGTTCTGGTATGTCGGTTTCCCAGGGATCGCTCGAAAGTTGCTTCATTCCCAGTGCCACACGCTTGCGTTCCTGATCGACTGCAAGAACCACGCAGTTGACGGTCTGACCTTTCTGTAGCACTTCGTTGGGGTGAGATACTTTGCGTACCCAACTGATGTCGCTGACATGCAGCAAGCCATCGATGCCTTCTTCGATTTCGATGAAAGCACCATAGTTGGTGAGGTTGCGGACCACGCCGGAAACCTGGGTGCCGGTCGGATATTTCTCCGCGACTTTATCCCAGGGATTCGTGTGGCACTGTTTCATGCCAAGCGAAATTTCCTGCTTATCCTTATTGATATTGAGCACTTCGACTTCTATCTTGTCACCGATGTGTACCATTTCGTTCGGATGATTGATGCGTTTCGTCCAACTCATTTCCGAGATGTGGACGAGGCCTTCGATGCCGGGTTCGAGTTTCACGAAGGCACCATAGGTCATTACAT
Source organism: Planctomycetia bacterium (assembly GCA_016795155.1). Lineage (NCBI taxonomy): Bacteria > Pseudomonadati > Planctomycetota > Planctomycetia > Planctomycetia bacterium. The sequence continues at coordinate 59,911 of JAEUIE010000002.1, forward strand.
TGACCACTTCGCCTGTATGTCGGCTGTTGACTGGGTACTTGGCTTCAACACCATCCCATGGTGAGGCCTGCTTCTGTTTCAGTCCGACTGCGATCCGTTCCTTGTCGCGATCAACATTGATGATGTAGACTTCGAGTTCCTGCTCGATGTGCACCATGTCGCTCGGGTGCTGTACGCGACCCCACGACATATCGGTGATGTGCAACAGGCCATCAATGCCGCCGAGGTCAACAAACGCTCCGAAGTCTGCAATGTTTTTGACAATACCCTTGCGAAGCTGGCCGGGAGCAATCTCTTCCAGAAGCTTCTTCTTTTTCTCGGTGCGTTCATCTTCGATGAGCTTGCGACGGCTGACGACGATATTGCGTCGAGCTTCATCGATCTTAAGAATCTTACAGCGAACATCCTTACCGATGTAATCGCCGATATCGGAAGGCCGACGGATATCTACCTGGCTGGCAGGCAAAAATACGTTCACGCCGATGTTAACCAGCAATCCACCCTTGATCTTTTTGGTGACAGCGCCTTGAACAACATCGCCTTCTTTGTGCTGGCGGATTACTCGTTCCCATTCTTCCTGTCGTTTGGCCTTACGATAGCTGAGCATCAACAGGCCATTGGCATCATCGATATCTTCGAGTAACACTCGAACTTCATCACCCACCTGGGGAGGGCTGACCTTATTAGTGCCTTCATCCCACCATTCGTTGAGGGGAATGATGCCTTCGCTCTTATAGCCTACATCTACCACGACATCGTTATCGTGGATTTCACGAATCTTGCCGACGACCACTTTGTTGGGGTCAAATTCCTGCTGTTGATCGACATAGATACTGGGGAGTGCTTCTTCAGCAGACATGCCAAAGCCGGCAAATGCCTGCTCGATATCCTGCTCTTCAATTTCAAAATCACGAATGAGGTTACGGTTAACCATGAATCTCTCTTGGTTGGATGGCGACAAGCCATCACAGAGTGCCAACGACCCGACGCAGCCACGCAACTATGCGTGGCAACCCATCATCGGGGGACAGGATAGTATAGGAAGAGAGAAGTCAGTAGCTAGTAGCAGGAATACAGGAGGTGGAATCAAATGAGCAGAACCAATTATGGGCATACATGAACTGGAATTTGCCCATTATTCATGGATCCGGATAAGCTACTTTTCAGGGAAAACTTCTGTAGTTCACCCTTTTACAAACAATAGAGTCGATTATTTACCCAGCAATACCTTCCAGGCACGTTCAGCACTGGCTTTGCCAATTCCGAGTGCCTCTTTCAGTAAGTAGTCCTTTGCAATCCAACTCTTTTCCTTGTTGATATTCTTGACCGTTTCACTGCCGATGCGAGCAGCGTAACTGCTGGGACTGATGGGAAATGGAAAGTCAGACCCGTGCAGGAGACGATCACAGATGGCGGTGTTCTCCAACAGTCGAGAGAAGTCGCGAACACGCCCCGCAGTTCCCAGCACGGCAGTGTCACCCCAAAGATTAGGGTAGCGCTTAAGCAAATGAGTGAATGCAGGAAGCTGATCAGGATAGTCGCTGGGCCAGCCAGTACCTGCATGGCACGCTACCACCGTGGGACCTTGATCGAGCATGAGTTCAAGCCGGGCAGGGTTGGCGAGGTCTTTGTCAATGACAGGGGCACTATGTTCGTGGCCGGTGTGTACCATGATGACGAGTTTCAATTCTGCACATCGCTGGTAGAACTTCGTGTATTTTCTGTCCGCAACATTCACCCCTTGGGTGGGTGGATGAATTTTGAAAAGCCTGGCTCCCTGAGTGTGAATACGTTCCAGCTCCTCGAGTGCATCTTTACGTTGTGGGTTTATGCCAGGGCAGGGGATCATCAGGTCCTGATGCTGGGCTGTTATCTTGAATAGGTAGTTATTGGGAACATAGAAGCTGGTACGATTCCAGTCTGCTTCGCCATGAGAATCGTAGATAGCATCCTGGCTCAAAACGGCAACTTTGGTAAGTCCTGATTGCTTGATGTGCTGAATGAGCACGTTGACATAGGCTTCGTCAAGGGTCTTGCCCTGTGTTTTCAGATTGAGTGCAAGAGTGAGAACACGGAATTGAATGCCATTCTGAATGGACTCACTCAGCCTGCAGCCACTGCCGGAATCTCCCGTGCCGAACAGATGCACATGGATATCGAGCTTGGGTTTGTCATCTTTTGCAAATGTATCAGTCTGCACGGTTGCGGTGCTTAAAGCCATCGCAAGCCATTCACGACGATTCATATATGTCATCTAAACCTCCTGCATGATCTGACCCTCAAGGTTAATGGTTTGTTGCAACCCTGAATATTAAAAAGTGTACTCTGTGAACGAAACAGTCATCAGGATGCCACTAATAAGGTGTGAGAGTAAGTATTTGGAAAATGAGAATAGAGGTTGTCATGCGACTGACTTTACGAGGATTACTGGCTTATCTGGATGACCGCCTGGCACATAGCACAGCTTCACAGATCAGCGAACATGTTCAGGAAAACGACAAAGTACGCCAATTAACCGATCGCATCAAGCGGGTGGTTCGTCGTCGCAGGTTAAGTACGCCTGATGTTGCTGAGAGGCAGGATTTGCCACCACATCATCAGGATGACCCCAACGAAGTAGCAGCGTTCCTCGATGGACAAATGAGTCAGGAGCAGGAAGCAGATTTTGAACAGATTTGCATTGATACCGATGTCTATCTGGCGGAAGTGGCTGCCTGTCATCAGATCATGACCTTAGGGATGCAGGCAGTCAAAGTGCCTCCTTTGGCCCGACAGCGCATGTATGGATTAGTGGAAGGCCCCGAAGCTCAGCCATTACGAATCGTGCCTCGGGAATCACGACCTTCCAAACCACCACTTTGGGAGGTTAAGGAGACATTGCCACCTCGTGAAGACGAAGAGAACCAGGCCATCCTGGAACCCCTGTACCATGGTCTGGTAGATTCACGCTGGAAGCAGGGGCTTTTCGTAACAGGCGCACTAATGCTGATGCTGTTGTTCACTGTGGTTGTCTGGAGCATCCCCTGGAACCGCTTAACCCACGAAAATGCAATTGTGGTACGAGAACCAGAAAATCTGGAAATACCAGCTCCAGATGTTGAGAATAAGCCAGAAGTCATCAAAGAGAACAAACAGAATCTGCCTGCTGCAATGCCAGTCATCAAAAATGTAAACGTATGGCCTGTTCCAGTCATCAGCATTGAAGGGCAGCCGAACTGGCAAACCACCGTTGATACCTGGTCGCTTTTGGCAGGCATGGTGGCATCTCGTCCCGGTATCCCCATGAATTGGATGATGAGTCTTGGACAGGAAAGTCAACCCAACGAGCCAGTAGTTACACTTCCTGCAATAGCGAACGCTCAGCCGCGTATTGCTGTTCCTGAACGCACAGCACATATTCCACTTGGTGTCAATGGTGCAGAATCGCTAGGCATGTTTCTGCAACAACGATCGGACGGTGGATACAGTCTCGTCAAGCCGCAGGCATCTGTCATCTCTAATGAAATGCTGATTGCGTTGCCTGGCTACACTGCAAACATTGCGTTAAGTAACGGCTTGAAAATCATATTGATGGGGCAGTTTTCGACAAACCTGGCAAGTCATCCGGTTGCTGAATCCAGGATTTTCCTGCACCCCACCATGGATGCAGTAGCAGATATCACACTGATCAGAGGCTGTGTGATTGTGCAAGGACGCAATCATGATCTGGGTAATTCATTGATCTATCTTCGGTATTCCGGCCTCACGTGGGAAATTACCATTCCATCAGGGGGGGAGCTGGGAATACAGGCTGGCGGACGAGTGATTGCTGGCGAAGGACCATGGAAGTTGGAGGACTTGCTCGATCTTACCGTAACGAAGGGGAACATTGTTGTTAAGCAAGACCAGCAGCAGTTTACGTTGAAGCCAAAGCAAAAGCTGCATTGGGATTCAAGAATGCAGGAAGGCAAAAGTGGAGCTGTCAGTGAGTTGGCTGAGTTGCCAGCCTGGCTGTCGAAATATCAAACCGCACCGCGTGAAGCGGTTGACAGCCTGGTTTCACTACGAAGCCGCGTTCATGCCAGGTTGCAGCAGGATGGCAATGATCACAAATGGTTTGCTCTGGCATGTGATGAAGCCATCGAAGAAGGTAAACTCATCGATCGGCAAGCTGGTTTGTTGGGTATGTCTGCTGTGAACCGAATTGCTCCACTGGTTAAGCTTCAAAACGATCCGCTTGCCAACGGAAGACGCAAGTACAGTCATGACGTTGTTCAACTGTGGTTAAATCAAGACCCTGCACATGCAACTCAACTCAAGGAGATTCTGAAAGCACAAGGTTATCGTGATGAAGATGCCTTGTTACTCCTGGCACTTTACCGAGGAATCGAACAGGCAACACCAAAATCAATACACACTGTTCTGGAAGCCATGGCACATCCTTCAGTAGCAATTCGCGAACAAGCTCATCGTGTGTTGTCGGTTTATGTACCTGAAAGGCCAAACATCTTCGATCCTGTTGGTCCCGAAGATCAGCGAAATAAAGCTATTCAGATCATCAGAAGCAGGTTGCCTGCACAACTAAAAGGTGGGAATGAAACACTTCCACCATAACAGACAGTGGATTTATAACAAATAAAGCGGAACTCTTTTGAGTTCCGCTTTATCCATTCCTGATGGATTTATTAATCATCTGATTCATTAGCAGCAGCAGCAGCAAGTGCCGGGTCAGCTTCCAATTCCTTAACGATGTGCTGATTCAGTCCAGCATCAATTTCCTTGGCTGCAAGTAATAATGCGTTCTTGATAGCTCTTTCCTTGCTCGAGCCGTGGCAGATAATGCAAATGCCGTCAATTCCTAACAGGGGAGCGCCGCCAACTGCTGCGTAGTCGTACTTTTCAGATAACTGCTTGAGTGCGCCTAGCCCTTTAAGCTTCTCGACATCTAGTGCAGAATTCAATGCTTGCCCCGTCATCGTTAGTACGAATTCAAAAAGTCCTTCGCATACTTTCAGAATGACGTTGCCAACGAAGCCATCGCAAACGACTACATCGGTGGCGCCGCGGTGAATGTCCCGGCCTTCGATGTTGCCAACAAAGCGGTCAGAAAGATGGCTGGCTTTAAATAATTCGTAGGTTTCTTTGGCCAAGTCATGTCCCTTGGCAGATTCTGATCCTATGTTCATCAAACCGATCGTTGGGTGCTCTTTATTGCAGATCTTTCGTGCGTAAATGGAGCCCATTACCCCATACTGAAAGAGATGCGTTGCTTTGGGGGCAGCATTGGCGCCCACATCAATCATGACGCAAGGGCCTTTCATGGTTGGCATGACGGTAGCGATGCCTGGTCGACGTACATATTTCAAAAACTTTTTCAAACGCAGGCCGGCAGCAACAACGGCGCCTGTATTACCAGGCGAAACAATCGCTTCGACCTTGCGTTCCGCCATCAGTTGCCAGGTTCGGAGGATAGAGCAATCAGGTTTCTTGCGAAGCCCCAGTAATGGGTGATCTTCCATGGTAAGCACCTGGCTTGCATGGTGAGTGCCTACACGTGAGCTGATTTCTTCAGGCAGGTTCTGGATCAAGGGCTCAATCTGACCACGATCACCAACCAGTGTCAGGATGATATTGGGATTGGTTTGAACAGCTTCGAGAGCACCGGCCACAACTGGGGCTGGTCCGTGATCGCCTCCCATCACATCCAGGGCGATTCGCATGGATTACTTCTCCTCTTTCTCGTTTTCCTTTAACGGATGACGAGATTCTGCTTGCCCTTTCGAAGCATAGAAACCGCATTGGGAACAAACACGGTGAGGAAGTACAGGTTCACCGCACTGCGAACAATACTGGTATCGCGGTGCTTTTGCGGTACTGATGTGGCTACGACGCTTACCCTTAGCTGCTTTAGAGGTGCGTCTTTTGGGTACTGCCATGGAACAATTATCCTTCTTTGTCAGTCATCAATAATCAGACAGATAACTGGCTTGGTTGTTAATTTCCTTAGGGAAAACAAGCGTTGGCCTGTCAATGTTAAGATGCCTGAAGTTGTACAGTTCAGGGCTGATTTTATATGGAAGCAAGGGTACTTGTCTAGCATGTCGACAGAAGGGAAATGTCAGATACGAGTCGGGTTTCAAAAAGCGTATAATTTTGGAATATTTGGTAAAACAATGTTGTACTTCGTGCGTATGTGATCTATAGTGGTTACGTCGTTATACTTTGTTGTATTGAGGTGAAACATGAAGGTACATCGCTTATCCAAACGACATGGCTTTACTCTGATTGAATTGCTGGTGGTTATCGCCATTATTGCCTTATTGATGGCGTTGTTGCTTCCTGCTATTCAGAAAGTCAGGGAAGCAGCAAACAAGATGCTCTGTGCCAGTAATTTAAGGCAAATCGGAATAGCTGCACACAATTATCATGGAGACTATCAGAAACTACCGCCAGGTTATTACGGTCCACTACTGAATAATGGAACCACCAATGTTTCGCCCGATGTCGCACCGGAGCGTGGCCCCTGGATTGGTTGCCTAGTTGTTCTGCTGCCTTACATGGAGCAGGATAATCTCTATAAGCAGTTGTGGGCCACACAACAGAATTTCCCGATGGTTGGCCCAGTTCCATCCGGTCCACCCCTGCAACTCGGTTTACAGCAAGAGCATTTCGGATGGTGGACTGCACTGGGAAATATTCAGCCTGCAACGGGGCAAGTGAAATTGAAGATACTGAAATGTCCATCAGATACGGTCGACGAAGCAACTGTAGAAGGGGCTCTTCTGACAACTCATGTAGCAAATGGTTTTGTGATGGGATTACATCCTGAGGATGTAGGAAGCGAAGCATATGCAGATGCACTTGGACGAACCAGTTACACAGGAGTTGCAGGTGCAGCAGGAAATGGTGAAATCAACAACTTCTATAGCCGGTGGGAAGGTATCATGTGCAATCGCTCGCAATTGACCCTTGGGCAACTCGCGGTACAGGATGGCACCAGCAATACGCTCATGTTTGGTGAAGGCCTTGGTGGCAATGGAGTTGGCACTCGCATCCACGTATGGTCATGGATGGGAGTAGGCAGCATGTCAACGGGTTATGGCTTAGGCAAAGCCAATATCCCTTGCGATGATGATGATCCACCTGCACTCGGGGATACACCGCCAGCAGGACAGGACGGTGCGCATTGGTTCAGATTCAGCAGCCGTCACGCTGCCGGTGTTCAATTCTGTTTTGGTGATGGTTCAGTCCGCCTGGTAAGGTATGGAAACACAACACAGCCATCGATATCTATTACCAGCGATTGGGCGCTTCTCCAACAACTGGCAGGCCGACGTGATGGGTACCAGAACGATACATCAGCCATCCTGGAGTGATTTGGCTGAGCTGAATTAAAGGAAGGAACAATTTCACTTCCAAGCTGAATTAGGACGTAATTATGTATCGTAATGTATTACTGCTGGTGTTCCTGGTTCTCGTGTTGTCGGGATGTAACCCAGGGGCACCAGTAACAGAGGGAAAGATGTCGATTGCTTCCACCAAGGTATTCAGCAAAAATAAGGCTTCTAAATCACCAGCACCTGTTATTCCGAAAAATTAAATTATTTCCTCACATTTTCTTCATGCCCAATCAACTCCGGACCTTGTGTTTCGTGATATGATGCATATACGGTTAAAACTATCTAAACTTCGTAACAAATGATGTCTTTGCAAGCGATTGCAGCTGGTGTCATGCCCGACCTGGCAGAATTCCTGAATGATCTTGAGCATACCCGGCTATTGTCAGCCGAGGAGATGAACCATTATCGAAATACAACAAAGATAGACCCACCGGTTACACCGCAGGAGTTGGCACTGGAACTGGTCCGTCATGGCAAACTCAGCAAGTACCAGGCAGATACTCTTTTAAAAGGGCGATGCAAAGGCCTGGTCATGGGTAACATGGAATTGCTGGCACCTTTAGGGAAAGGTGGCATGGCTCATGTTTTTCTTGCTAACGACCGGCAAACGCAGGAATTGCTCGCAATAAAATTATTACCGCCAAACAAGGCTCAAAAGGCCCCACATCTGGTGGATCGATTTCATCGCGAAGCACTCATCGGCAAGCGCCTGAATCATCCGGGCATCACTAAAGTGCAGTTTCTGCGATATATCAGAGGAGTGCTATGTCTGGCACTCGAATATGTTCCTGGCATGGATATTTACCGTCAGGTCCAGCAGTTTGGCGTGATGCCGATCGGAACCGCGGTTAGATTGATTGCAGATTTGGCAGTTGCACTCAGTCATGCACATCGACAGGGAATTGTTCATGCCGATATTAAACCTGCAAATGTAATAATGTTGCCCCGTGAAGTAAGGCATCTGCATCAGGGAACAAGATGTAAGGTTCTGGATTTTGGATTAGCAATCGACTTAGCGCGACCTCCTGAACGTGCCAGCCTCAGCGGAAAAGGTAACATCGCTGGAACTATTTCTTACATGGCGCCTGAGCAAACATATCCTGATAAATTGCCTCTTCCGGCCTCTGATCTTTATGCACTAGGGTGTACGTTGTTTTATACTCTCACAGGCAAGCCACCGTTTAACATTGACAGCAAAATGTCAGCCAGAGAAAAGATTGCTCATCAACGCCATTCTCCCCCACCTGAGATTTTGGACTTTGTTCCGACTGTGCCGATGGAACTCGCTCAACTTCTTAGTCAGTTGTTGGCAAAAGACCCAGCTCGTAGACCTTCATCTGCACAACTGGTTGCAGAGAAACTACGTGAAATTGGAAAAGGTCGATGAACACTAGATAACGCTGTGTTGATCAGATCGTAATATGTAATTAAATGAAACTGAGGCGAATCGAATTCGGGGATCATAATGTCTCAACGTGTGCTGTCAGTGGGAAATTGTGCATATGATCAAAGCAACCTGCAACGTGTGTTGAAACAGCACTTTCGTGTTGAAATTGATTCGGCTGATGATGCGGTAAGTGCTAGAAAAATGATTAACGAAAATGATTATAAGATTGTGCTCATAAACAGGGTATTTGACTCCAATAATGAATCTGGTGTTGAGTTCATTAAGCAGTTGAAGAAAAATGAATCAAAAATCCCTGTTATGTTGGTTAGCAATTTTGATGAGTATCAGCAGCAAGCAATGGCTGCAGGAGCAGTGCAGGGGTTTGGTAAGTCAAGTATTGGTCAACCGGAGTTTGTTGAATTGATGATGCAGTATCTGAACTGATTGAAGTATTGCCTCCAGTGTTCTTCGCAGTAGGCTGAAAGAGTAGTCACTGATAAGGATTTCTATGTCCTCGCTGTCCTTTTTAGACAAATGGCCAGGAAGCGTGCAGAAGCAGGCTCCGCTTGCACCTTTAACTTCACTACGCATGGGTGGGCCAGCTTCAGCATTGGTCACTCCAGACAGCATCGAAGTACTTTATGAGATGCTCACACAGGCAGCTAGGAATCAGGTGGGTGTCAGATTCCTGGGTAGTGGAACAAATATTCTCGTTCAGGATACAGGGTTTCAAGGCCTAGTCATTCAATTTACTGCTCCCTGCTTTCAGACAATTGAAGTCGAGGATAACAAAGTATCTGCCAAAACAGGCGTCACCCTTGGACACTTGCTTTCGACTGCTGCGAGGAGGCAACTCGGCGGTCTGGAAAGCCTGGTAGGTTTCCCTGGTACTGTCGGTGGGGCGCTCAAGAATGATCTGAAAGTGAAAACAGGCCCACTCAGTCAATATGTCAGTCGCGTTCAATTACTAGATTCGCATGGTAAAGTAGCCTGGCATGCCCGAGATGAAATTCCCATCGATCAGTTACTTTCTACTCCTGATGGCGCAATTATCCTAGGGGCGGAATTTACACTGCATCACGACCAGAAGGAATCCATCATTAAACGAATTCGCAAGCACTGGATACATACCACAACGAATCAGCCCTTACGGCATGAAAGATTCGCCAGATTGTTTCGTGATCCACCTGGCGGAACAGCTAATCAGTTAATCGTCAAGGCAAGCGTTCAATTAAGCAAAGTTGGCAGTGCTTCACTTAGTGAACGTGATGCCAACTATGTTGTGGTGACAGGCGACGCCAAAGTAAACGATGTGCTTCAATTGATGGAACTGGTTCAAACCCATGTTGAAGAAAGACTCGGCGAAACACTTCAACCAAGTCTGGTTATCTGGTAAACGTTAGGAAATAAACTGTAATTGAACTTATTCTGGTTAACGGGATTTCTGGATGGCTCGTCTGGCAACTCCACCTCCTGATAGTTCACTAGAGGAATGGAGCAGACGCCTGGCGTGCCTGGTGTGTATAGTGATTCCGATATTACTGCTTGGGTTGCTGTTACACCAAAAGCCTCTCGAATCCCAATTCCGATTGCGCTGGGACGATCTTAGGTTGTCAGCTGTTCCCCCGATGCCTGTAAAAGACTTCCTGAATGAGGTACGGGCCGCTGGTCAATTTCAGGAAGAACTGAACCTCCATGAAACTGAACTGCTTGAGCGTCTCCGGGAAACCATTCAACGACATGAATGGGTTGAATCAGTTCAAAGGGTAGCACTGGTATCACCAAGGCAATTGCAAGTTGATCTGACATTCAGAAAACCGGTGGCCAAGATTGAAAATGGATCACAAGTTCACTGGGTTGATCAACATGGAAAGTTGTTGTTGCCGGTTGCTCAAAAATGGAAATGGAATCTGATTTCAATTGTCGGATGGAACGATCGTCAGGAAGAATCAAGTCAATGGCTGGTGCAAGCGGCCAAAACAGCACAGCAGCTAGAAAATGATGTATCTCAGTGGAATCTTAGCAGTATTCAAATAGCGAATTATCCAGCTCTGGACGTTTCAGAACTTCGACTGAAGACTAAGGGTGGTACCAGTATCATTTGGCAAACGTTGAAAGGATCGAATGTAGAAGAGCCAACTTTTGAGGAGAAGAAGAGTCGAATCAGGATTTATCTTGAACGGTATGGAACACTGGACGTTCCTGCAGGCTACGTGCTCGATGTGCGAGTGAAGGAAGGATTGCAGCGAAAGCCCGTGCAGTAATGAACTTCTATGGCTTATATCCTGTGTACACCATCTTTCCAAATTGCAGAGTTTCCCCAGGAACACTCAGCAGCAACGGAGATCGAAAACGAGCTTGCTGTTCCACGATCCAACTTGAGAGTTGATACTTCTGCCCAGGCCAGAACGGGCCTGCTCGGAAACGACCTTGTGCATCGGTGGATTGTAACCAAAACCGAAGACCTCGGCTTGCATACGATTCAGGCACATCTCGCAACGGGACATCCAGTTCCAAGGACAAGCGGGGCAGCGGCTTGCCCAGTGTGTCTATCAGTTGTCCTTCGAGATAAACTGCCGCCTTCGGATCAACTTGCAGCACCACTTCAACGAGCGGCTTGTCGAGATTGACCTTTACCAGTTCCGGACTAACCCCCTGGTTGCTACGGACATAAATTTCCAACAATTCCGGCCGCAGGTTGTTGAGTTGAAACCGGCCATCATGATCTGTCATCGGCGTGTTGGCCAGGCTGTGATAGTAGTTCTGTGTAGTATGAATCCACGCTCCCACTACGGGCTTGCCCTGCTTATCGAGAACCCGACCTCGCAACGTTGCCGAGGGAATCAACTCGATATCCGGCCACACTATTTCCCCCTGTGTAACTTCAACTGGCCGCTGACGGTCATTTCGTAAGAACTCGTTGCCTACTAACCATGTCTTTGGTGGGGCATAATACATTGTGCAATTGATCAATCCCGGACGAACATAGCGGGTAAACGTGCCATCAGCCTGCGTCACAGTTGGTAGTGGTATTACCGCAAGTGCTGAATAAAGTTGAGTAGAAGAAACCCCGACCGTAACTCCATTGATCCCTTGCTTTGTTTTCTGGTCAACAACTCTTCCTGTAACCTTGATCGCTCGCACCATCGGGATGTTCAATTTCGTCGTTTCGCCTGACTTAATGCTGAACTGAGGACTGTGAACCGATGAATAGACAAATGGCACATTACTCTGGTAGTCTGCTTGAATCCAGCCGTGACCGGGATGTAATCCGTCAATCGAAAGTTCAACAGTGCCACGATTTTTTTCTCGACGATAGCAACTCAAACCGAACTCGCGAGCACTATCATCATTCGAACTCATGGCTCCCCACACACTGTCACGAAGCGCCGTGGGATCATCTACCCCAGTAAATTTGACATGTAACTTCCCAGGTTGAGCAATAACGATTTCCTTCTCGCGCTCAACATCAAAGCGTGTTCTCACTTCATACCCCGTTCGCAAATTGACTTTAAGATGCAGCAAACCGGGATGCGGAATACCTGGCAATACGAAGTTGCCATCGTCGCCAGTTGTGACCTGGAACTGCTGCTGTAGCGGAGGTGGTAGTTCGACATGCTGCTCGATCGAAGTGAAGACCGCTTGCCCCAGTTCGGTGCGCTTGCGTACACCGCCTAACACTCTTACCGGCTGAACGATAGCACCTGCCCACGGCTTGCCCGTTTGATCGACTAGTCTCCCACGATACTCCTTGCCTGCCGGCAACTCACAAGTCAGATGAAGTGGATCATCCACAACAGCAAACTTTTTGATTTCGCTCATCCGTCCGTCAACTGCCCGCACCAGAATACCTGCCAGGCTCTTGTCTTTGCAGTATGGCAATCGGAACTGGCCACGGTCATCTGTCTTCACCTGCGCCAAGATGGCGTTACCAGTATCCATTCCAGGCCGTTCCGATGAGCCCTCAATCAACCACACCGTCGCTCCTGGAACGGGCTTCCCTTCTGCAATCACCACCCCGGCAAAGGCGATGATCTCCTCAGCATGCAGACTGACCGCAGGAAAGAATCCGATGATGATGAAAAGCTGAATGTGCCGGTAGCAAAGCATGATAGTCTCCCGATGTCGCCCATTATCCTACCACATCCTCCTTAGGCTCCACACCCACATCTCCCTGACTCTGTGATTCAACCACTTCTTGAATCTTGATCCCCTGCTTCACCACCGCCTGTCGCAGCAGATACTCAATCTGCCCGTTCAAGCTGCGGAGGTCCTGCTCTGCCCACCGCTGCAACGCCGCCAGCAATGCAGGATCCAACCGCAGTAAGAACGACTTTCGAGTCATCTCGTTTACTCCATGAACAAGCTTGCTGAGTAGTTCGCATCTTTTATGAGTAAAGAGTTCCAGTGTTCACAACGGGCTGTACGCTCTGGTGCCCACATAACACCACCAGAAGATTGCTGACCATGGAGGCACGCCGCTCAGGGTCAAGTTCGACAACTTTCCGTTGATTCAACTCATCCAGTGCATGTTCCACCATGCCAACTGCTGCATCAACGATCAGCTTCCTTGCAGCAATCGTGGCTGAAGCCTGCTGACGCTGAAGCATAGCTGCAGCAATCTCAGGTGCGTATGCAAGGTAACTGATTCGAGCTTCCTGAATGATGACACCTGCCTGCTGCATCCGTTCCTGCAGTTCGTGTTTCAGTTTTTCTGCAACATCCTCGATATGTCCGCGAAGGGATGATACATCATCTTCCGGTGCATCATAGCGATAATGACTCGCCAGGTTTCGGAGTGCTGCATCAGCCTGCGTATGTACATACCCTTCGTAATCATCAACCTGGAAAACTGCCTGTGCTGCATCAATTACTTTCCAGACGACCACTGCAGCAATTTCAATGGGAGTGCCATCCTTGTCGTTCACTTTCAGGGGTCGACGTGATTGGGAAGCCTGTTTCACTACTTTGCCTGCTGCATCTTTCACTTCATCAGATTCAGTGACTCCCGTTTCAAAAGTTCTAATCCGCAAGCTGACTCTGGTTCGCCAGTAGAACGGATTGCCGTAGTAGAAGCCAACGTCCTTGATGGTGCCCAAGTACTCTCCAAAGAGTTGAACGACACAGGCCTGATTCGGATTAACAACAACGAAACCAAATAAGCAGATGAACCAGAAGATGGATGGTATGACCACCAGCCAGGCCAGTTCAGGAATAGGTGTAAATCCCAGAAGTACACCGATCAGAATAATTGCCAGTAATCCACCCAAGAGGGCGATCAATGCTGACCATCCGGAAGCTAATCTAAATGCTCGATCGTTCATGTTAAACTCCTTGATTTCAAAGTGATATCATTTTACTATCAATATGATTTCAATTCAAGGAGTGCTGGCCTTGTTTGCGGATTGTTTTTAGAATCAATGCTGTAAATACAAGTGATTAAAGGAGATGTGGCAACCAATTTCAAATGAACAATAATTGATCCTGTTGCAAATTGACCGGATCACATCACCATGATAACTTGTTTTGGAATCATTGCTGGCTAAGAAGAAGCATTAATCTCTGATCAATGAAGACCAGAATTACGAACGAAAAGGATTATCCATGCGCGTATCACATCTGTTTGGCGAAACACTCCGTGAAGCACCAGCTGATGTGGATATCGTCAGTCATCAGTTGCTTTTACGTGCCGGTTACGTTCGGCAATTGGCTGCAGGAATTTTCTCCTATTTGCCTTTGGCTCATCGCAGTATGAGAAAAATTGAGCAGATACTTCGTGAAGAAATGAATGCCATCGGCGGTCAGGAGATGACCATGCCCGTGGTGCACCCTGCAGAGCCTTGGCAGCAGACAGGTCGTTGGCAGGTAATTGATGAGTCGTTGGCACGTTTCAAAGATCGCAAGGATCGCGATATGGTCCTCGGAATGACCCACGAAGAAATTGTGGGTGTGCTCTGTGCTAGTGAAGTCAAATCCTGGCGACAGCTTCCCATGCTCGTTTACCAGATTCAGACCAAGTTTCGTGATGAAGCACGTCCTCGTGGCGGGCTTATTCGTGTCCGCGAATTCACCATGAAGGATTCCTATTCAATCGATAAAGATGAAGCTGGACTGAAGAAACAGTATGCGGAACACTACCATGCCTATTTCCGCATGTATGCAAGAGCAGGCTTACCTGTGATTGCTGTTGGATCAGACACGGGCATGATGGGTGGCAAAGTCGCTCATGAATTCATGTATGTCACCCCTATAGGCGAAGACACTTTAGTTATTGACGAAGCAGGTTATGCTGCCAATCAGGAAGTGGCACAATTCGTCAAGACACCACATGATGGTGGTTCTCCAGCCAGTATGGAGAAGGTGCTTACCCCAAACTGCCCAACGATAGAAGATTTAGCCAAATTCCTGAAGGTTGATGCAAAACAAACGATGAAGATGGTCTTTTTTGTTGGCACTTTCCAGGAGGGGGACCGAAAAGTTGAAAAGCTGGTAGCTGCTGCCGTCCGGGGTGATATGGAAGTCAATCAGACGCAGGTGACTAATAAAGTCAAGGCACTTTCAACCCGTCCGGCACATCCAGAAGAAATACAGGCTGTTGGTATGGTTCCTGGATATGCTTCGCCGATCGGGATTGCGAAAGGAAAAGCAGTAGTTGTTCTTGACGATCTTCTCGAAAAGAGCACGAATCTGGTCAGTGGCGCCAACGAAGCAGGGTTTCATTACAAAAATGTCAATGTAGGTAGAGACTTTACTCATGATGTTGTCGGTAACATTGCACTGGCTCAGGATGGGTTCCTAAGTGTTGAAAGTGGCAAGCCACTCAAACTTGTGCGTGGGGTAGAAGTAGGTAATATCTTCCAACTGGGAGTGCGTTACAGCATTCCACTGAACTGCAATTTTTCCGATGAATCAGGCAAGCTGCAGCCCATCGTCATGGGCAGTTATGGCATTGGGGTAGGTCGTTTGCTGGCTTGCGTAGCAGAAGAACATCGTGATCAGTATGGCTTGGCGCTGCCCATCAGTGTAGCACCGTTTGAAGTGAATCTGGTACTGCTTGCCAAGAAGGAAGAGACCAGGAAGCAAGCTGAGCAACTCTATGCAGATCTGCAGGCAGCAGGTATCGAAGTGTTGTTTGATGATCGTGATGCTGCAGCAGGCGTGAAATTCACCGACGCTGATTTGCGAGGAATTCCCTTGCGTGTCACCATTTCAGACAAGTCGCTGGAAAAAGGCGGCGTGGAACTCAAGCATCGCAAGGCAGGAAAGGACTTTACGCTGGTGCCCTTGGCTGAGATCATTTCGGCATTGAAGGCGGAAATTTCCAAATTACATGCAGCATTGAAAGCAGAGGCGGATAAGTCGCCAAAGTGGAAGTAAGATCACGCTCTTTGCCAAACTTCGTTGGGAGACACGCTGCATTTGAAGTTCTCTCCTTGTGCACCACCCATTGCATGGGTTACAATTGACCAGATGTCAACGCTTTTTGCTGCCAGTTTTGATGATGCTGAAATTCGTATCCCTCGCGGGATCACGGACAACGCTTCATTCTTGCGCTGGGCCACTTCCAAGGATGCTCCCGAAAAGGGAAAGTATGCATATCTCGGCGATCATCTCTGGATAGATGCTTCCATGGAAACCTTGTTTCACAATACGATCAAGTCCGAAATAGCTTTCATCCTTGGCCCCTGGGTGAAACAAATGGGGTTGGGGGATTACTTCACCGATGGCATGTTGATGAGTCGTCCCGATCTCGAATTCTCCAGTCAACCTGATGGCATCTTTGTTTCAAAACTTAATTGGAAGACAGGCCGGGTTAAGTTACAACAGAACGACAACAGTCTGGTGCTTCTGGGTAGTCCTGATATGGTGCTGGAAGTAATCAGCAAATCCAGTACGCTGAAAGATCAGAAAATAAAAAAACATTTTTATCACTTGGCAGGTATCAAGGAATACTGGTTGGTCGATAGTCGATTGGCTTCGCCCACTCTGCTTATTTATCGTCATACCTTGAAGGGCTACGTGCAGGTTAAACCAGTAAAAGCTTGGGTAAAATCGGTAGTCTTCGGCACTTCTTTCCGACTTCTTATCGAACAGGAAACGAGAGACCGTCGAAGTGTTAAACTCCAGCATTCCTGAAAATACTTAATTGGAAATTGAAATTACCTCAGTGTGGTGCGGCAACACAACACAATCTAGGCAAGCCAACGAAACCCCTATCGACTGGGTAATCCACGGGTTACAACTCGTGTTGACACAATCCGCAACATGGTTACAATCGCCGCCGGTGGTAAGGACGGTAAAGCCGACAGGATGAAGAATCCTGAGCTATGTTTCCTTACTGGGATCGACTTCACGCCACGACACCGACCTCTCGGGGTCACGACAGCCCGGCTGTCAACTGGCATCAAGGTAGATGCCGGTGCTTTAACTCTGGCACTTGCAGCACTGCAAGGGCCGTGTTCACGGACGAGGCTGGTGCACTTGCCGTAACAGGCAATGGCGCCAGGTGTTGAAGCGAGTCCTACCAGACTCTTGCGTTTGGAAAAGGGTGGTGTGTTATGAAGACTGTGTTCACGACTGGCGAAGCTGCGAAAATCTGCAAGGTAAGCCAGCAGACTATCATTCGCTGCTTTGATAATGGCCAACTCAAGGGATTTCGCGTCCCAGGTTCCCGATTTCGCCGAATCCCCCGTGATGCCCTATATCGCTTCATGCGAGACAACGGCATTCCGACTGATGCCTTGGAATCAGGCAAGCGGAAAGTGCTTCTGGTCGATGATGATCCCGATTTGGTCGAGATGATTCAGAAAGTGCTCGAAGACGATGGACGCTTCGAAGTTCGCACGGCCAACAATGGTTTTGATGCAGGCATGATGGTCAAGGAATACCGTCCAGATCTCATCATTCTGGATGTCATGCTGCCTGACATCAACGGTAAGGAAGTCTGTCAACGCGTTCGTTCCGATGAATCGCTGGATGATGTCCGCATCATCTGCATCAGCGGCATGATCGAAGAAGACAAGATTACCGACCTGAAGGCCAGTGGCGCCAATGACTTCCTGCACAAGCCATTCGAAGTGGAAGAACTCATTGATCGCATGTGTGTGCAGCTCGAAATTGAAGCACTGTCAGCATCGGCTTAATGCATGCTGAAATATGGTCTTCGGTTATCAACCAATGGGTTAGCGCGTTGTGCGTTAACCCATCCCGTCTACTAGCTTCTGGCAACCAGCTACTTGATTCTCAAAAAAGGTCCGCATGGATGCGACCACGCCACAGTGCTGGATTCCTCCGCTGGCGGAGACCGTAGTAGCCTTGGCGGAAGGTCAGGCCAGGGGAGATTCTCTGCCTTGGCCACAATTATTGCGCAGTGATCCATCTTTAGGTTGGTTTTTCTTTACTCATCATCATGATCTAAATATTGATCGATCCCTGTTCCATTTAAAACAAGGCATCGATATTTCATTGTTTCTTGACACAGTTCTTGATCCAGCTCTCGCAGGCTTTGCTGACTGGTCTAAAAACTCTGCTCAGAAAGCGTATCGCCAAAGCCAATATCTTGGCACATTATCAGAGCATATAGCTGAACAGTTGCGCATGGATGTGCAGATGGCACATTGTCTGGGACAACTGACACAGCTTGGGGCTTTAATTTACAGCCAGCAGGAAAAAAAGATTCATCATGAAGATGGTAATGTGTTGACCAGGAAACTGGTTCGTCGGGCTACCTGTCCGCACTGGCTTAGAGAACTGCTGTTAAGACTCGATTTACCAGTGGATGTAACCAAAGGTCATGAAACAGAACGCTGGGCGCTGTTGCTGCAAACTGCCATTGGGTTAGCCAGCAAAACTCCGCAACTGCAGAATCTTGGGAAGGCAGCTTGCCAGAAACTCACACTTTCCTGGGAATTGGAGCAGGAATTCGCCCTGCAGGCATTTCAGCATGCAACTCCCTCTAGTTCCACGATGTCATCCGATGCAGCCAAAATGCTCATTCGGACACTTCGGATGGTCAAGCACCAACCTGCTGCCACTCTCTCGTTTACAGTGAAGCAATTGGAACTGGAAGTAGAAGACTTGCACAGCAGGTTAGCTCGTGTTCAACAACTGGATGGCGATAGGCTGCGTGAACAGAAACTGACCGCTGTTGCCGAACTGGCAGCCGGAGCAGGGCATGAAATTAATAATCCGCTGGCTGTGATCAGTGGGCAGGCGCAATACCTGCTCAAAGGCGAAGAAGATCTGAATCGTGCCAAGGCTCTGGAACGCATCATCGGACAGACTATGCGCATTCACACTTTGCTGCGGGACTTGATGTTATATGCTCGTCCGCCTGAACCGGTGTACAAGTCCATAGCCATCCATAAATGGATCAAGCCATTGATTCAAAGCATGCAGGAGCATGCTATCGGTAGAGGGGTTAAGCTGGAGTTGAAACCGATCCCTGCCAAAAACAGTATGGTATGTGATATTTCGCTGGCGAGCATGGCAGTAAAATGTCTGGTATACAATGCTATCGAAGCAGCACCTTCCGGTGGCTGGGTTCGTGTGACAACTCAGGTACAGCACGGCCGATGTCAGGTTCAGGTGGAAGACAACGGCCCTGGAGTGCCTGCACCGCTGCAGGATAATATCTTTGACCCCTTTTACTCTGGAAGAAATGCAGGAAGAGGAGTGGGGCTTGGATTATCCAAAGTCTGGCGTATTGCCCAACTGCATGGTGGTGAGATCAAATTAATAAATCATCCCGGGAAGCCGACCTGTTTTCTGTTCGAAATTCCCATGAAGCCGGTTCGTGGTATACACAAACAGCAAAAACGATCAGCATAATTATTGATTCCAGAAAAATGAGAATTATTTGCTTGATAAAGGAAGTAATTTGTAGCCTAGTGAATATGAGGCAGATTATTCCGTGATGGATCGCATACTCTCTTCTCACGGTGATGCTATGAAGATAGAAAAGCCTACCAAGCGAATGACATTGCGGGAACACCTGACGCATGTCGAGAAATGTGCCCGCGATCTGGCGGAGCATTTCAAAGAGAATCTGCTGCCCACTACAGGTGAATTTCGTGATCTCAGCAGGCCTGTCCGCAAACGCAGTGCGTTTCCCACCAGGTTGGCACTACAGAATATGCTGGCCAAGCTGGAACAATCGGGTACTGAAGCGATGATGCTCTGCGGCTATGTACTGGAAGAATTGAAGACGATTGCGGAAACGACGAAGCGGGAAGTGCAGAGCCGATAACGTCGAAGTAGCAGATTGATCTTTCCCAAATTGGCATGACATGCTATTTCCTAGGCTGTTTGCAGTGGGATATTCTCACGCATCAGGCTCGCATGGAGGCGTGTCATGTCACGCGATATGCAGATAGGGATGTTGCTGGCAGTAGGCTTTCTAGCCCTGGTGGGTGGTGTACTCTATTATCGGATCGAACATCCCGATGAATTAGAGCAATATCTGAACGGCGAGCAACAGGCACAATCGACGTCGCCTGCTGGAGATTCCAAAACACAGGCAGATGTATCGACTGCCAACTCGGGCAATAAACCATTACCCCCAGCACCATCAACTGCCAGCACTGCACCAAGCTTAAGCATGGATGCTGGATCGACCACTGCAACCAATGTGCCTGGAGCCAATTCCTCGCCCAACCTGATGCTGACAGGCGCCAATGGAACGCCACCAGCCGGAGTTTCACCACCGCCGGTGAATACTGCACCGGCAATGCCTACACTCGATTTTACAGCACTCGATAAGAAGCCGACTGACAACAAGCCGCCGACTCCACCAGTTGACAACAAGCCGCTGGAAACTGCAGGTGCAACAGCATCGAGATCCTCACTTCCAGTTGATACTCCGGGTAGCAAGTTGCCTGCTGCTGCAGCACTGGCGGCAGCGCCTGTCATTGCACTCGATCTGGCTAACAAGAATGATAAACCACCAGCACCAGCAGCAGGCAAGCCGCCGGAAGTGAAAGTGGACGAGAAAAAACCTGTCGATCTCACCGTAAAATCGGATGTTTCTGCTCCAGCTGCATCATCAGCGCCTGATTTGAAGTTGCCGCCAGCACCGACCGGCGCACCTTCTCTTGCTATGTCGGATGCTGCAAAGCCGAAGGAATCAGAATTAAGCAAGAGCCAGGAACTGCCCAAGCCACCTGAAGTGCCTGCAGTAGGAGCATCGACCGCAGCTAATGCACCTGATGCAAAGTCAAATCCAGCACCATCTCTATCGCTGAATGTACCATCGCCTGCGGCGACTTCTGCTCCTGCAATGCCTCTGACCAACAAAGATATTCCTGAAACTGTCATCAAGCCTGCTGCAACACCCGAAAATGATGCATTGCGAGGACAGGCTCCACGAGCAACGCTGGGTAAGCCCATGACGGAAAGCGAAGCATCTCTCAAAGAAAAGCGATGGGCGGATAGTGCTGGAGCCCCGGCACCCATCATTCCGCTTTCTGCTGATGGACGTGGCAGCACTGTCACTGCTCCAGCTAACACACTGGGTGAACGACGAGTCGTGCGGGATACTTATATCCCTACCGAACGGGCACTGAAAGGTGAAACCTTCTCTTCGCTGAGTCAGCGATTGTATGGCGATACTAATTATGCTGTTGCCTTGGCTGCTTACAACAAGGAAGAAGGCTTCGTCAAAATGGATCAGCCTGAGCCAAACGAATGGGTGGCAAAA
This sequence comes from Planctomycetia bacterium, assembly GCA_016795155.1. Taxonomy (NCBI): domain Bacteria; kingdom Pseudomonadati; phylum Planctomycetota; class Planctomycetia; species Planctomycetia bacterium. Next base: position 81,374 of record JAEUIE010000002.1, read on the forward strand.
CCCAATCGCGAAATCCTTGATCAAAGATATCCTCAGCTGATCCGACGACTGACGCCAAGTACATTCAACCAGCGAAATGCTGCTACGATGGCTCAAGCACAACCAGCGGAAAAAACAGCCAAGGACGCTAATTTGCCTACTTACCGCGTAGGCAAAGGTGAGCAACTGTTTGAGGTAGCCAAGAAAACGCTGGGAGATGGCTACCGCTGGTCGGAAATCTATTCGCTGAATAAAGATCAGTTTCGGGAAAGTACGGAATTGCGTCCTGATATGATTCTGAAATTGCCAGCAGATGCGAAAAAGTAAGAGTGTGGAACGGGATTCCAATCCTGTTCGCATCATCAACACGTTGTTCTCCGCAGTCAAGATTGGAATCTTAACCCACGGTCAGAATCGGCCACCTGCAGCACCTCGTGCGCGCGCCTGTTTTCATGGGGTTTCTGAGTACCACGCCCCGTTCTTTCTTAAGGGCAGTCAAGATTGGAATCTTGCCCATGGCCAGAATATGAACAGGATTTCATTAAATAGTGAAAATCTGTATATTTATACTGTGGGCCGAATTATTGTGTCACCATTCTATTTCAACTCAGATGCATTCTTAATCACCGCATCGACAATAGTTTCACCAAGCGTTTCGCCGTAGAAACTGATGGTGGCTTCGTAGCCGCCTTTGTTGTACTCTGCGCTGGTAAGGATGTAGCTGATCCATTCATCAGCCAGGCCGCCGATGACAACATACTTGGCTCCGGTAGCCTGTTGCACCTCTTTCTTCACCTGCATGCCGAGTTGTGCAATCATTTCGCCGGGCACACCGACGATCTGCAGGTCGCCCAGCCTGACGGAAAGCGTTTGTGATTCCGTGGGGTAAAGCGACATCAGGATGGGGTCGAGTGCTTTATCGACAAAGCCATACTCCAGTCCGCCTGATTTGAGAAAATCCTTGTGCACGCTGCGCTTAGGCAATGCAAAAACTTGCCGCTTCCAGGCAAGAGGTGAATTCTCCGTCGGAGTGATCTTCTGCCAGAGGTTGTAGCCTTGGATGGCGATATCCCGACCATAATCTTCCGCTTTCTCCCAGTTGGATTCACCAGAGTAGTATCGTGGGGTAGGGGATTGGTCGCCCTGGGCGCCGTTGACAAACATAACCGTTGCACCGGGGCCGATCAGGCTTTCGAGAGTGCGTTGCAGTTGGCCAGGCCAGTCGCCGGAGAACTGCATTTCCCTTGCAGAGAGAAACGTGGGATGTGCTGACCAGAAGACCAGGGCAGCAATCGGTTTGCCTTCCTGATTATCAATACGGGTGATGGTGAAATCAGGATCGGAGATATTGGCCTTGCGACGGTTGCGGTTCCAGCCTGTCAAATCGATGCGGCCTGTGCCCGTCTTAACGGGTTGAAATTTGTTGTTAGCCTGCACTACTACATCAACCAGCCTGGCAACCACATGGTCAAACGCAGCCTGCTGAAAGATGCCAATCTGCGGAATGCGGAAAATGTTCTTGGGATGCAGTGCAAATAGATCGAAGCTGTTGTGCGTGTGGCTGGGCAGGATCATGACCTCATCTACATTGACCTGCTTTTCTTTCAGTTTAGCCATCACCGCCTGTCGAACCGGTGGGGGGAAGCAAAGCGAATCAGCAGTAACCAGCGCCAGTCGTTTTCCATCCTGCTGCAGGACAATGCACTTGAGCCACACACGGTCGTGGATGCCTTCCGCTGGTTTGCTCATGCGGGCCCCGTAGCCCCCGAGCGATGCTTTCATGGAAAGGGGTGGCGTCAGATCAACACGGGCGATTCCAGCTTCCAGAGTTTTTGATTGTGCATGGAGTGAAACAGGGATGACGAAAGACATGGCTAAAATTGCAACAGCGCCAGCAAATCGAAAGAACATGACTGCATTTCCAATCGGGGAGACGTGGAAACAAGAACAGAGTCTCCAGAAGGCCTGGCGACTCTGTTCATCTTATGGGAAGTCTTGCTGCGTCTAACAAAAAGTACCCCCTCGCCCTCCAGGGTAGAAAACGAAGATCACTTAGCTAAATGCTCTAAAGTAAATCTCCGAGAAGGGTATTCCAACATTACCTGATGAAATCTCTATTCACGGGTAACGAATCATAGTGTGAACGTTTCAATATCAACGTAAAATAAATCCTACGTTAAAAACCTTGCAATATTGAGATCATCATGCAACTAAAAGTTCTCCCTGCTTGTACGGCGCTTGTAATAACCGTCTTTACAGCGTTTCCATCTGCTGCTGATGATCCTTACATCATCAGTTACCCCGACTTTATCAAGAAGAATAATCTGGTGAATGACTTTTCTGCTGACCATACCCGTATTCCCTGGTCTAAGATTGATTATCCTTCTGTAGTCCAATGGCTGAAAGTCAACAAGTCACCTATAGGGATAATTGAGGAAGCATCGAAGAGACAACACTATTACCGTCCCTATGTTGCAGACCCTGAGATGGCAAAATTTAATCTGCCTCCCAGCCTGATGACAGCGGGGTTCCCCAGTCTCGCCCAGAATCGAGCTATCTGTGATCTGTTACTTACCAGGGCGATGTTGAACACGGGAGAGAACAATACCGCAGCAGCGTGGGCAGACATACTTACAGTGATGCGATTGTGCCGGTTATTTGCCCAGGCGCCAACAACTATCGATTTTCTTGCCGTGATCGCTGTGAATAATCTTGCTGGTGAAGCTGCCATCACGTTTGTTCAGTTAGCGAAACTCTCCAAAGAGCAACTGAAGAAGTGTCTCGATGATCTTGAGAAATTGCCGCCGCTTCCATCATTATCTTCAAAGTATGATCTCGGTGAAAGATGCTATCTGTTGGATACGTTTCTCCTGGCGCGACGACAACCCGCTGAATCCCCCGAGGCATCCAAAGCGCTGAGTAAGATTAACTGGGATTTGCCTCTTAAAAAGATCAATGCCAACTGGGATCGACTGGTTGCTGCATTGAGTGAACCTGATAGACAAAAACGACTTCAATTGCTGATGGAAATTGAAGCGAAAAACGGTGTAATAAAGCGAGCAAGCGGCCAACCACTGGATGCAAAAGTAATCGATCAACAATCGCTCGACAATCAGGCTGACACTCTTTTCGCATTCTTGCTACCCGCAGTGCTCAAGGTGAACAACGCTGTTGAGATACAGCAACAACGTCAACGAAATGTGTTTGTTGCTCTTGCCCTGGAACTCTACCGTGCCGATCACGGAAGCTACCCCGATTCGTTGGCGAAGTTGTCTCCGACCTATCTAAAAGCCGCCCCCGCCGATCTCTTCAGCCGCCAGCTTCTCCTTTACAGCAAAAGTGACATGGGATATCGCTTCTACAGCGTTGGGCCAAATGGAAAAGATGACGGAGGTCGAACGACAACGGATGATCCAGCAGGTGATGACCTTGTGGTCAAGTTGTACTGGGAATGAGAGCGCCAAGCAAAAAGAACAGAGTCGCCTGGGGGCCTGGCGACTCTGTTCATCTTATAGGAAGTCTTATTCTTTGCTGCTGGTGCTCTTGTTCCATTCGGTGGAATCCCAGAGCTGTCGGGTTCGGCTGGCATCCTTGAGCATCCAGTTGATATTGTGCTTCAGGCTTTTGGCGTCGAGCGAAGCGGTAGCCAGAGGCATCTTCAACATGATCATGCGGTTGGTGGGGTAGTAGACAAAGAAGCCGGTGCCCATGCGGGTGTTTTCGACGAGTAGCTTTTCCATCACTTCGCCAGGGATACCTGATTCAGGTGCTTTCGTGCAGGGCAGAACAACCCAGGTGTAGTTTTTGCTTTTACTTTCTTCAATTTCAAAGAAGTAATTATCCTGGCCATATTCCTTGATGAGGAAATAGGTAGCTCCGGTTTTGGTATCTTTCTTCTTTTCATAAGTCACACCCATTTCCTTAACCATTTTTTCCAGTTTTGGTGATTCGTCTTCAGCCGCTACCGGTTTAGATGCCGCATCTTTCAATGCAGGCTTGGTCACGACTGGCTTGTTGCTGGCCTTGCCCTCGTCAGCAACACTGTTGCCTGCGAGCATGCCAGTAGAGAGAACACACAGAGACAGTAATCGAAGCATGAACATGTTAAACTCCTTGGTTTGTGGGGTGATTGGCTTCGTCTGCATCCTGTACCGCTGACTGCTATTGTTGTGACAGATGTAAAAAGAATTTTTCCAGAATCCTGTTTCGAGGACGTTTGGTGTACAAAATCTTCTGTTCACTTGATGCTGACGGGGTGTTTTTCCATGTTGATAACTACCAAGGAGAAATGAACAGAAATGTCGCCCCTGGAAGACTTGCAGAAACAATGTGGAGCACGCTGGGAGCACCTGTTCAACTCCATACAGGAATCCCACCAGAAGTTGCAGAAGTTTCGTGAACTGGTGCATTCCGAGAATACGGAATCACGGGATATCAGTGTGGTGATCTTCGGATCGCTGGCCCGGCGGGAGTGGACCAGCCAAAGCGACCTCGACTGGACTCTGCTGATTGATGGGCCGGTGGATACGAAGCATGCTGCAGAGGCGAATCGGCTGGCGCGTAAGGTGGCAGAGCATGGCTTCAAGCAGCCTGGGCCTACAGCGCTTTTTGGCAAGCTCGCCATCAGCCATAACCTGGTGCATGAGATTGGCGGACAGGAGGATTCGAATCGCAATCTGACCCAGCGTCTGCTGTTGCTGCTCGAATCGCGTGCGGTAGATCGCGATGATACGCATCGCAGAGTGGTGGATGGCGTGTTGCAGCGTTACTTGACAAACGATCCGCGGATGACGACTACCCGCAATGTGCCTTTGCGTGTACCCCGGTTTCTCTGTAATGATGTGGTGCGGTACTGGCGAACCATGTGTGTTGATTATGCCAACAAATATCGTGATCGGACTGGTGAAGGCTGGGCACTCCGACATCTGAAACTGCGTTTTTCCCGCAAGCTGATCTTTACGGCCGGACTATTGCTCTGTTTCAGTTGCGATGTTCAGCTTCACCCTGAACTGCGTTTACGTTTCCGTGATCTGTTTTCAACGGAAGAAACTGAGCAGGCGCCGGTCAAGGAACTGGTGGAGTATCTGCGATTGCGTAGTACTCAGGGGCCACTTGATACCCTGGCAGAAGCATGTCGGCAGTTTGGCAGGCCAGCGACCAACCGCATGCTCTTTGATGCCTACAACGAGTTTCTCGGCATCCTGCGTGATCCCGATCAGCGAACCAAACTCAGTCAGTTGGATCCTGAGAAGGCGGAAACTGATGCGGGTTTTCAAAAAGCACGGGCATTGGGAAAACAGTTCCACCAGGGGCTGGTCAACCTGTTCTTTCATGACCATGTACGGCTGGGCGATTTGTCCATGCATTATGGATTGTTTTAGAGAGTCTAACCCCCTTCCCCCCAACCCTTCTCTCTCTAAAGGAGAGGGGAGAATAGGGAGCAGTTTTGAATCGAGCCGTCGGGTTTTCCACTGGTTCCCTGGCACCTGGGCATTGCGGGCAGGCGCTGGAGATACTGCGCACTGTGAATGTGCAGGCGGTAGAGATTTCCGCGCTGCGTGTGTCAGAATTGCGTGAAGCGTTGCAGGCATTGGATGAAATAGATCTGACTCGATTCCAGTATGTTTCCTTTCATGCTCCGAGCAAGTTTCATGGACTGCATGAGAAGGAAATCAGAGAGGCTCTTAGCCTGGTGGTGGAGAAACAATTCCCGATCATTCTGCATCCCGATGCGATCAGCGATTGGGGCATCTGGCGAGAGCTTGGTCCACTTGCAGTGATTGAAAACATGGATGGCAGAAAGCCTGACGGAAGGACAGTGGAAGAGTTGTTGCCGGTGTTTGAAAGACTGCCCGAGGCACGGTTCTGTTTTGACACAGGCCACGCCTGGCAGATCGATCCGACGATGACATTGACTCAGGAACTGCTGCTGGCGTTTGCGGACAGGCTTTGCGAGTTTCATGTCAGTACGGTCAATGATCAGTTCAGCCATGAACCTTTGCAGGTCGCCAGCATCAAAGTGTTTGCCCCGTGGCTCAAGAGGTTTCCTGATGTGCCCATCATTCTGGAAACGCCCGTGGGTAATGCAGAGATGATTGGTCAGTTGCAGTTGGTTCGAGAGTGGTGCTGATACTGATTGGATTTATGTGGGTCAGGATTCCAGTTCTGACAACGTCGAGCGGAAGCACCGTGTTATCTCTGCGAACAGTATTGGAATCATGTTCCACAAATAAAATGCCCTCAGATTTCACTGAGGGCCTGGTGTGGTTTTTCCGTAAAGAAGCTTATCCGGCTTTCTTCATGTCGGGGCGGATGTCTGCCAGTTCTTCCTTCACCGGAGCATAATGGCTAGGCTCCATGCTGAAGCTGGCGGTTCCGGAAGTGAAGTTTCGCAGATCGGAACTGTAACCGAACAGCGAAGCCAGTGGGATATAGGCATGCAGTTGAGCACGACCTTTTTCGAGACCAGAGTTGAGGATTTCGCCTCGTCGCCGGCTGGTATCGCCAGTGAGGTCACCGATGTACTGGCCGGGTGACTGCACGTTGACTTCCATGATCGGTTCGAGCAGCACAATACCGGCATTCCGTGCAGCTTCCTGCAGGCACTGTTCCGCAGCTACCTGGAAGGCGATTTGCGATGAATCGACATCGTGGTGCTTGCCATCGAATAGCGTGCACTTCACATTCACCACCTGGAACTTGTACTTGGTGCCCTTGCGACATGCTTCGCGGAAGCCTTTTTCCACAGAAGGGATGTACTGGCCGGGGACGACGCCACCGACGATTTCATCGACAAAATAGAGACCATTGGGATCGGGCTTTTCGCCGTTCTCAATCAGTTCAGCTTCAATGGCTTCGCGTTCTTCCTTGCTCAGTGGTTCAAACCGGCACACGATGCGGGCAAACTGACCACGACCACCTGTCTGCTTGACGTGCTTGTATTCCTGCTCAATAGCCTTGGCCAGGGTCTGCCGATAACTCACCATAGGTTTGCCGATATTGACATCGACCTTGAAATCGCGTTTGAGTTTGTGAACAGCGATTTCGAGGTGGAGTTCACCCATGCCGGAGATGATGATCTGATTGGTTTCATGATCTGTCACGCAGCGGAGCGTAGGATCATCACGCACCATCTTGGCGATGGCTTCAGAGAGCTTGCCTTCATCAGTGTTCTTGCCGGGTTCCAGAGCCTGGCTGATCACCGGTTCAGGGAAGCGGATTTCTTCAAGGATGACCGGGTTCTTTTCATCTGCCAGGGTGTTTCCAGTCTGGGTTTCCTTGAGCCCGACCAGTCCGACGATTTCCCCGGGGCCGGCATATTCAAGTCGTTCGCGTTCCTTGCCGAACATGCGGTATACGTGGCTGATGCGTTCCGTACGGTTCTTGGTGGTATTCATGTAGGTGGTGCCGGGAATGAGCTTGCCACTGTACACGCGGGTATAAACCACATCGCCTGTCGGTTCAGCAACCGTTTTGAAGGCGAGTGCAGAAAGGGGTTCGGTTTCCAGAGGCTTGCGTTCCACCTGCTCCTTTTTGCCGGGAACCTGAGCCATGACCGAGCCACGTTCTGCGGGGCTGGGCATGAAGTCGATGACACAATCGAGCAGGTTCTGCACACCTTGATATTTGAACGAGGAACCGCAAATAACCGGGTTCAGCTTCATATCAAGCGTGGCTTTGCGAATGGCTTTGCGCAGATCAGCTTCTGGAATGGGTTTGCCTTCGAGCAGCATTTCCGCGATGTGATCATCATGCAGCGAGACTGCATTGAGAAGTTTTTCGCGAGCATCATGAGCTTCCTGCTGATATTGTTCGGGAATGTCGCGAAGTTCCAGCTTCCAGTGCTTGGGATCAGCCGGATCTTTCCAGATCATCTTCATGCGAATGACATCGATAACGCCTTCAAAATTGGCAGGCCCCTGGCCGGCAGGAATGGTGCAGAGAGCCACATTGGCCTGCAGCTTTTCCTCCATTTCCTTGACAGCGTTGTAGAAGTCGGCACCGATGCGATCGAGTTTGTTGACGTAGGCAATGCGGGGAACGTTGTATTTGTTGGCCTGGAACCAGACGGTTTCGGACTGTACTTCAACGCCACCCACTGCGCAGAAGACAACCACGCCGCCATCGAGTACGCGGAGGGAGCGTTCGACTTCTGCAGTGAAATCGACGTGGCCTGGAGTATCGATGATGTTGATCTGATGATCTCGCCAGGAGACGGTCACTGCAGCGGAGTAAATGGTAATGCCACGAGCTGCTTCTTCAGGGTCGAAATCAGTGGTGGTATCTCCTGAATCCACATCACCCATTTTGTGTTTGGCGCCAGCATAATAAAGAATGCGTTCTGAAGTGGTGGTTTTACCAGCATCCACGTGAGCGATGATTCCAATGTTACGTAACTGATTAATCGACATGTGCTTCATCTTCCTTGTCCGCTCTCACGGGCTGACATCACCCGATGAAATACGGACCGAGCCAAATAATAAACTCCCGCCTGGCTGTCGTTCCCCGCAGCCATCGTGAAGTCAGGTTAGTCATTGTGCGGCCTGCACATCATCTGAAATAGACGAAGCAGACTGCTTCTGGTGACTTGATGTGCAACATGGGTGAGAATACTAACGCTCGCCAATGCAAGTGGGGCCGACGGTTCACCAGATGAAATAAGTATAAGAGCGAGACCTGAAAAGTGAAGTGGAGGAGGTTCAGTAGTTTACATGAAGAGTGCATGAAGCAATGGGTACAACTCGTCGGAAAAACAGGTTATAATGAATCCTATTCTGCCATTTTCGTGGTACAGCTATAAACTTTCAAAAGGAGACAAGATCATGCCACTGTATGAATACACTTGCCGATCCTGTGAAAGCGACTTTGAGATGTTGGTTTCCTCGCTGGAGGAAAAGGTCAACTGCCCACAGTGTGATGGGGAAGAAGTGAACCGGCATATCAGCCTTCCTGCAGCTCCACAGGTGAAAACGGCAACAGGGTGTTCCACTGAAGGTCCACCCTGTTCGCCGAGATGTTGCAGGCTATAGAGCCAAAGTATTTAACTTCGGCTGCGTACCACGCGACGTTTCTGTTTTGATCGCCAACGGCGATAACCAAATCCGGCGGCAAAAATTCCTGCACCAAAACTTGCCAGCATTGCAGGCTCTGGTACAGCTACGGAAATGGCCCAGGTTGATTGTACATCAACCGTAGCGCCGGGCTGAATTGTCAGGTTCCACTGGTAGGCGCCGGTGAAGTCGCCGGGGCCGAAAGGCAAACCAGAGTTATTGAGATTATCTGCATTGGCATTGAGCAGAAGATCACGGATGGCGGCAAAGGCAGCTACCTGAAACGCACTGGCATTGGCTGCACTGAAAACGATGGAAGTTGATCCTTCCGTAATGGTCATGCTGTTGATGTTTCCTGTCGCCGAATCTCCGCCTGACGAAGCATTGACATCAAAGTCTGCATAGTTGAACAAAGAGATGACCAGAGGAACGCTGCCTGGATTGGTGATGGAAAATGTATTGGCGAGCGTTGCAGAGCCTGGTGTGGGGCCATCAGTCAGTACCGAAGTGTAAACGGCATTGAAACGGACTACTGCTGCAGAGTCAGTTTCCGACCAGTTGTAAGTAGCGGTGTTGCCAGTGTAGGTGCTGGAGCCGGCTAATGCGCCGCCTGCACTGTTGGTGTAGATGCCGAATGGCCGTTCGCGTGTATCGCCGCTGACGCGGTAGTACCACCACCCGCCGAACATATGATCGGTAGTTGCCCCTCCCTCAGGTCGAAAATCGACAGTGGGGCCTGTTGCAGTTTCAAACGATGGGGCATTGCCACGGAAAAAGTTGGCATTGCCATCTGTCTGAGAGCCACCTGTTTGAGCAAATGAGATAACCGGGCATAGAAGCAAACTGAATAACGTTGCTCGAACCATCATGTATTTCATAGCTTCTGACTTCCCTGTAGAAGTGTGTAAGACCAGACGACGAACATAGCACTGATCAGGTTAATGGATAGGAACAGCAGTGCAAGCAATTTCTGGAAAAAAGGTTAAAAAGTTGCGGGCTGATTTTTCAGCTTCCCGCTCCTTTCAAGAAGGCTGATATCAACATGAACTCTTTATTCAACCATTGCAAAATCGTCAGTCGAATGTAACAATGAGGGCGACTGAAGAAATCAACTGTGCGGGATGATTTCCCGCCTTGTTCAGGAGACAGCGTCATGGACTTTCAGTTGGATCGCGTACAGGTCTGGTCTTGTGAAATACCTGATCAGCCGGGTGGAGCAGCAGGCATTCTGGAACCCCTTTCTCAGGCTGGTGCACACCTGGAATTTATCCTTTCGCGACGACTGTCTAACAAAATTGGCAAGGGTGAACTGTTCGTAGCGCCCATCACTGGCCCGGCTCAGACCAAAGCTGCTCAAGCAGTTCAGTTGCACAAAGCCAATGACATGATTCTGCTCAAAATTTACGGCTCAGACAAACCAGGTCTGGCACATAGCCTTGCATCCTGTCTGGCGAACGCCGGCATTAATCTGAGAAGTCTGACAATGACCGCATTTGGGGGCAAATTTGTTGCCTATGTGGCCTGCGATTCTCCTGATGATACTGCCAAGGCTGTCAATGCCCTGGCGGCACTGAAGCTCTAAAAGTGTTCATGATAAGTGATCCTGCGGAATGATAGACGCAGGATCACTCTCATTCCTGGTATAAACAATGCAATCCAAAGCTAGTTCAGTGAAGGAATATCTGGCCTCTCTGCCTGAAGATCGTCGAGAGGCGCTGGAGACTTTGCGAAAAGTCATCCTGGCGAATCTCGACAACGAGTTCGAGGAGGGAATGCAGTACGGAATGATTGGCTACTATGTGCCACATCGTATATTCCCCGATGGCTATCACTGCGATCCGAAACAGCCATTGCCTTTTGCAGGATTGGCTTCGCAGAAGAATTACATTTCACTTTACATGATGTGCTGCTATGAAAATGGTCCGGAAGAAAAGTGGCTGAAGCAAGCGTGGACCAAAGCCGGCAAGAAACTCAACATGGGGAAATGCTGTATCAGGTTTGCCAAGGTGGAAGATGTGCCACTGGAAGTGGTAGGTGAAGCCTTCAGGCGAGTGACAGCATCGAAATACATTGAGTATTACGAATCAGCGATTAAAACAAAAAACAAGAAAGCTACCTCCGGAAAAACGGTAAAACCACGGTCAACTTTGAAGACAAAAACTAAAGTAAAAGCGGTGAAGAAAAGGGTAGCGAAATCATAGACATGACGTCGTTAAATGACGTAATCGTAAGTATTTACGGCAATTTTGTTGAACTGGAAAAGCACGTCGGTGTAGTTTTTCTCAAATGAAATCAGAAATCTTGTACTGGATGACTGTCAAAAAACGTGATTTATACTATGATGCACTGTTCCTGAGAGGTCAGGTGGACTTGGTATTTGTACCGGAGTGTATATGCCTTTGCGGATGCGAGTGAATGACAAGGAGCCAATCGGGCTTGCCTTGCGTCGATTCAAAAAGCTGTTGGAACGTAGTGGTATCTTCAAAGAACTGCGTAAGCGCAAACATTACGAAAAGCCTTGCGAACTTCGTCGCCGTGCTCAACTCCGCAAGCGTTCCGCGATTCGTAAAGCACGTCAACTGGCAGGCAACTAGATAGAGCTGAAGCCCTTGTGCATTTCATCACAGGGGCATGTGATTTTATAATTGAAAAATTGCTGCAGTAAAAGTATGATTTGCCAGAGCCATTTCCCGAAGTTGGAATTGGTTTATGGTATGATGTGTTATCCCGCCTTTTTTCTGCATTGAATCGCCAGGTATCTGCCATATGAGTTCAGCGACAAGTGATACGTCACACACAGCCATCTTTGGTTGGCCCACGTGGCTCAAGAACATCCCGTTCATTCTGATGCACCTGGCATGTCTTCTGGTATTTCTGCCTGATGTGCATGCTACGCCGACAGCCATCGGCCTGTGTATCGGCTTCTATGTGCTCCGCATGTTTGGCATTACTGCAGGTTACCATCGATACTTTTCGCACCGTGCTTACAAGACCAGCCGCTGGTTCCAGTTTGTGATGGCCTGGCTGGGCTGTTCCGCCATGCAGAAGGGGCCTCTGTGGTGGGCCAGTCATCATCGGCATCATCACCTGCATTCAGATCATGAAGAAGATGTACATTCGCCACATGTGGATACACTCTGGTGGTCACACATCGGCTGGGTGCTTTCTGATGATTACGTTCACACCGACTGGAATGCGATTCGTGACTTTTCCAAGTATCCTGAACTGCAATGGCTTGACCGCAACCACTGGGTACCTGGTTTAACATTGGCTATCATCAGCTACCTGGTTGGCGGCTTGAGTGGCCTGGTCTGGGGATTCTTTGTCAGCACGGTGATCACCTACCATGCAACGTTCTGCATCAACTCGTTCTGCCACATCATCGGCAACGTTCGATACAAGACTACCGACAAGAGCAAAAACAGCGCGTTGATGGCCCTCATTACCCTGGGTGAAGGCTGGCATAACAATCATCACTACTACCAGAGCTCAGCCAATCAGGGATTCTTCTGGTGGGAGTTTGATATCAGCTATTACCTGCTGAAAACGCTGTCGTGGTGTGGGCTGGTGTGGGATCTTCGTGGCGTGCCAGAAACCAAGAAGAACCCCAAGCCGGAAGCATTGGTTGAGCCTGTCAAGCCACCACCAGTTATTGAAGCAGCACCAGTGCCTGTACCGGCAATGGTTTCTCTGCAGACCGCAGCACATTCGGTGCTTTCTTCGCTGAACCATGCAGCGGAAGTTGCATCGCAGGCGGCAACATCAGCTCGACAGTTGGCTGCTGGTGCAGGAACCTCGCTTTCGCATATGGCTGAATCGGCCGCAGCCCAGGCGAAACAGGCACATCAGGCATTAATCCATGCAGCGGAAATCGCATCACAGTCGTCTGCGTCACTGAAAGATTCTGCCAGCCAGGTTGCACATACTGCAGCGGAAACCCTGTTTCACGCATTGGAAAGTGCTGCATCACTGGCCAGACAGGCTTCTCATTCAGCAGCAGTTGCCATTCAGGCCAGTGGGGAATTTGCATCATACGCCGCAGATTCGGCACAGCAGAGAATCCACCAGGCGGCATTGGCTGCATCCGAAGCATGGACCCAGGCTGTCGAGAAACTTTCGCAGGCAGTTCAATCGCTGAAGTCGAAGGCAATAGCAGTGGAAGTGGTGAGTTAAGCGTGGGTCACGATTGTATCGTGACAGCGCCGAGCGATGTGTTGGCGTATTATTGCCGATTACACGTTAAAACGTATCTCACATTTTTGTGGGTCAAGATTCCAATCTTGACTTCGTCGAGCGAAAGCTGTGCATTGTAACCGCGAACAGGATTAGAATCCTATTCCACAATTAAAAATGCCTAATGGCTTTCAAGGTATTCCTTAACTCACTACGAAAATCAGGTTCAGCAATCGAAATCAGTGCTTCGCCTCGCTGTCGCAACGTCAAGCCGTGCAGATTGACTGCGCCATGTTCGGTAACAATCCAGTGAACGTGACCTCGTGAGGTAACAACTCCTGCACCCGGTTTTAATTCTGGAACAATGCGGGAAATGGCACCTTTTTTCGCGGTTGAGGGCAGTGCGATGATGGGTTTGCCTCCCTTGCTGAAGGCTGCACCGCGAATGAAATCAACCTGTCCGCCAATGCCTGAATAAATGCGATGGCCAATCGAATCAGAGCAGACCTGGCCTGTGAGATCGATTTCCAGAGCTGAATTGATAGCCACCAGTCGGTCAATTTTCCGAATCAGCGATGTGTCGTTGGTATGATCGCAGGGATGAAATTCGATCATGGCATTGTCGTGAACGAAGTCGAACAATCTGCGGGTGCCGATGACAAAACTGGTGATAATGCGGTGTGGGTAAACGGCTTTGTAGCGGTTGGTGATGCATCCCGCGTTGAACAGGTCAAGCAGCATATCGGAAAACATTTCGGTATGAATGCCCAGGTCCTGTTTGTTTTTCAGCCGGGTCAGTACGGCGTTGGGAATGCCGCCGATCCCCATCTGCAGGCAACTGCGATCTTCCACCAGTTCAGCAATGTGTTCGCCAATGCGGGCCTCAACGCTGGATTCCGGTTCACCATGTGTTTCATGCATCGGTCGATTGGTGTGTGTGAACCGTGTAAGTCGACTCAGTGGCAGAACCGTGTTGCCATGCGTGCGAGGCATCTGATCGTTGATTTCAGCGATGAGGATGGGAGCGACATCAGCAGCGGCACGGGCCACTTCTACCGCAGTTCCCAGCGTGCAGTGGCCATGCTGGTCGGGTGGAGAAAGTTGCAACAGCATGGCATCGATACGGATTTTTCCGGAGCGGACCAGATGAGGAATGTCCGAAAGAAAAATAGGGATGTAGTCGGCGCGTCCTTCTTCGACAGCCTGTCGCAGCCCCGGACCGGTGAAAAGAGAAACCGATCGCATGCGATTCTGCATTTCTGGATCAGCAAAAGGTACCGGGCCACAAAGATGCAGATGGTAAATAGTGATGTCATGCAGATCGGTTCGCTGGCACAATACTTCAAGTAGCGGAGTGGGCGTGGCGGAAGTGCCGTGAATGAAGAGATTCATGCCGCTTCGCAAGACTTCTATTGCTTCGGCAGGTGTGACAGCATCGGTCAGTGTTGATGCCATAGTTTTGTCCTGAAGGAATGCGCTCGACATGATACATTAAATGGAAATACTGGAGAGAACCATGTCAGTTCGTGATCAGGTGGCGATAGTAACCGGGGCAAGTCGGGGCATTGGTCGTGCTGTGGCATTGAAGTTGGCCCGCGAAGGGGTGCATGTGGTGCTGGCCGCCAAAACGGTAACACCCGATCCCAAGTTGCCGGGGACATTGCAGGAAGTGGCAGCAGAGATTGAAAAGCTGGGCAGAAAGGCTTTACCGGTGCGAACCAACGTGCGAGATACTGCAGACCTGGAAAGCCTGGCAAAACAGACAATGGATACCTTTGGAAGGATCGATATTCTGGTGAATAATGCCGGGGCGTTGTGGTGGTATCCGGTCGAGAAAACACCGTCGAAAAAATTCGATCTGGTCATGGAAGTGAACGTGCGGGCATCATTCGTGCTCTCACAACTGGTCTTGCCAGCGATGATGCAGCAGAAATCGGGGCACATCATCAATATGTCACCACCGATTGATTACAGCGTGCTGGCGAACCGGGTGGCGTACATGATTTCCAAGTTTGGCATGACCATGCTGTCGAAAGGGCTGGCAGAGGAGGTAAAACCATACGGGATATCAGTTAATTCGCTCTGGCCTAAGACGATCATCGAAAGCCAGGCGAGCATCAATTTCGGACTGGGCGATCCAAGCCTGTGGCGGAAGGCAGATATCATGGCTGATGCAGTGTATGAGATTGTGAAGGAACAACCTTCGCGTTATCAGGGCGAGGCATTGATTGATGAAACGGTGCTACGTCATGCAGGAGTGACGGACTTTTCCGGATATGCCTGTGTGCCTGGTTCAGAACCGATGGAACTGACTTGGAATATGGAAGCGGGCAGGTCGCCAGGAAAGTGATTTCGGTGGATGCAAAGGTACCCTGTGCGAATGGGGTTTTGCTGCTAAACTATGATGACTTGCTAGTGTAGCTCAACGGTAGAGCAACGGTTTTGTAAACCGTAGGTTGTGGGTTCAAATCCCTCCACTAGCTTTCGAAGGTCTGTTATGGAAGCGTATGAACTCCCCAGAGCCGTCTTCCCCATCCCCCACTGATCATCATCAGATAAAACGATGGGTTCTGGAACATTACGACCAGTTACATGAAGCAGCAGCCCGGCAGATTTCTCATGAAAATCCAGGACAGAGTCTGGATGTTTCAGGTTTGATCAATGAAGCAGTATGCCGATTACTGCAACCGGAGAAGCCTCAGCCTTTCAAAGATGCAGAGCATTTTCTAAGAACTGCTGTTAATATCATGCAGCATGTCCTGATAGATCGAGCTAGACATAAGTCAACCATCAAGGCTGGAGGGCAATTCAACAAGATTCCTCTGGTGGATAACTATGCACGTCAGGAACAATTCTTTCTGGAAGTACTTATTGTCCGAGAAGAACTCGAGAGATTAGCAGCCGTTGACAATCAAGCAGCGCTGGTAGTAGAGAAGCGTTGTCAGGGATACAGCATTGACGAGATAGCAGATTTGATGCAACTGACTCGTTCTTTCACAAAGGATCTCTGGAATTTCGGACGAGCCTGGCTTTTAAAATCTTTAGATTAAGCTGCAAATACAATAATTTGGTATTTTTCTGGATTTCTTTTGACATCTCAGTCAGAAATTACGCTTATGTAAGTAGCAGGCTTGAAGAGGTCATGCTATGGCTTTGGATGTCATCAAAATCAAAGATATCTTTCTGGAAGCATTGGCAAAGCCCACAGCTCAGGAACGGTATCAATTCGTTGAGCAGGCATGTGAAAACGATAAGGAATCATTGGATTACATTAAGGGCATGCTTGATGCTCATGAACGATATGCCACTCCGGTGCCAGATGGCACCACAAAATTTGAACCAGTAACTCATAGCCAACAGACCGCATACCCAGCGGGCACCATTATAGATCAGAAGTACAAAATTATTGAACTGATCGCAGAAGGTGGCATGGGCAGCGTGTATCGTGCCAACCGAATTACCGAACTTCGGATGGAAGTAGCACTCAAGATTATTAAGCCTGGTATGGATTCCCGGCAGATACTCAGCCGTTTCAACCTGGAACGACAGGCTCTGGCACTGATGGCTCACGAAAACATTGCCAAGGTTTATGACGCAGGCACGACGGTTACAGGCTTGCCTTACTTTGTGATGGAACTGGTCAAGGGATCATCTCTCACAAAATTCTGCGACGACCACAAGCTCTCAGTGCAGGAACGGCTGTCATTATTTGAAAAAATCTGTTCGGGTGTGCAGCATGCTCATCAGAAGGGTATCGTGCATCGTGATTTGAAGCCGAACAACATACTCGTCGGGATGTATGATGATAAGCCGATCCCGAAGATCATTGATTTCGGACTGGCGAAGGCGTTGCATCAGCCGTTGCTGGATGAATCGTTTCATACCCGACTCGGTACGATCGTTGGTACCTGGCAGTACACAGCCCCCGAGCAGGCCCAGGTCAACAACCTGGATGTGGATACGCGTGCCGACATCTATTCTCTGGGTGTGATACTGTATGAACTGTTGACCGGGCAAACACCCATTGAGCGCGCCAAGTTAAAGCATGCAGCGTACAACGAAGTGATGCGCATCATCCGGGAAGAAGAACCGCCCAAGCCCAGCACCAAAATTCATTCGAGTGATCAGTTGCCCAGTATTGCTGCCCTGCGGCGCGTGGAGCCATTGAAGCTGGAACGTATGGTGCGCGGTGAACTCGACTGGATCGTAATGAAGGCGCTGGAGAAGGATCGTAATCGCCGATATGGAACGGCAAATGAACTGGGCAAAGATGTTGTTTGCTTTTTGAAAGATGAGCCGATTTCAGCTGGCCCGCCTTCCATGAGTTATCGGGTCTACAAGCTGCTCCACAAGCATCGCGGCAAGGTACTTATTGCCTCTCTGTTCCTTGCAACCGTGCTGATCGGATCGATCGTTTCCAGCGTCGGCTGGTATCGGGCTTACCGGGAAAAGCAGCGTGCTGACCTGGCAGTGGACAGGAAGCAGGCCGTGAATCACTTCTTCCTGAAAGAAGTGCTGAGTGAGGCGGATCCGCATATTCAGATCAAGCCGGAACAGAATTTCGTCAGCAACATTACCGTGTTGCAGGCACTGGATAATGCAGCAGTAAAAGTCAGCAAGCAGTTTGCAAACAACCCGGAACTTCAAGCGGAAATACATTTAACCATCGGCAAGACGTACCAGGGGCTTGGTGAATTCAAGAAAGCACGTCTGCATTTTGAGAGAGCTGAAAAGCTGTTTCTCCAGTTAAATGGCACGCAGGATGAACAGAGGCTGACCGCACTTTTTGAACTGGGGCATGTGGCCATTCTGTTGAGTGAATTTACCCAGGGCGAAAGAATACTAACCGATGTTCTGACGTTGTGTTCAGCAACCAGAAGTAAATATGATCCGCTGTCGTTACAGACTAAGACTTTATTGGCAAATACCTATGCCTATACGAACAGATATCTGCAGGCTGAACAATTATTGAAGGAAGTTTTCGCGTTACAGAAGGAGAAGCTCAGCCTGAACCATGTGGATACGCTTTATACTCAGCGTGAACTGGCCAGCCTGATGGTGGATGTCGGTCAGAATGAAACTGCTTTGAACATGTTAAAGGAAGTGCTTGATTATCTTCCCGGTTTAATTGGCAAGGAAAATCCTCAGGTACTGACAACACAGAATAATTATGCGTATGCCCTTCAATCCATGAAGAGACTGGATGAAGCTGCCAGCATCATGAAGGATGTGGTAGCCATTTCCAACAAAACTCAGGGAGCAGAAAACCCCAATACTCTGAAGTTCAAGACACAATTGGCGAGTGTGTACTTCAATCTGAAGCAATACGACGAAGCAATTCAGATTTTCGTTCAGATCATTCCGATCATGAAGAGAATCAATGGCCCCGTGTCGTATGAAACACTGGCCGCCATTCAGGGTTACGGTGCATGTCTGACAACACAAGGAAAATTTGAAGAAGCAGAGAAACTCCTGATGGATGCTTATGCAGGCTGCAAAGGAACCCTCGGTGATAACAATGACAAAACCATTCTGATTCTCGAAAATCTGGTCACTCTTTTTGAGAGTTCCGGTAATCAGGAAAAACTGAAAGAATATCGAGATCAATTAACTGTTCTTCGAAAATCAGCAACCCGCTGATTGTCGGCAGTGAAGAATCTTGTGAACGCCTGTTCATGCAGTAAAGGAGCTAGCCGTGGCTGAAAAAAACAAGCCCTCACCGAGCGCTGAAATGGAAGTGAAATCTTCGACCAGCAGCGGGACATCGATCAAAATCCGTTGGATCAGAATTGTCAAGGATGGAAGCGCGAACAGGTTGTTATTCGCAGGCACTCCGTCAGGTTCCAGTTCCCTGACAGGAGGTTATTTTGATACAGACCATGCCAGCTTTAATACATGGTTCAATTTACTGCTTGGCAGCTTCAATAGTACTGATGCTTCACCAGTTTACGTGACCTATACTTCGAATCTCAGTTACCGAAGAAACTATACTTATTACGAGCAGATATCCTGGCCTGCATATACTCCGCCTGAATTCCCGGCCTTTACGTCCCTCAATCTTCCAGTGACTGATTCACTCACCTAATTCAGAGCGTGCAGCTGCGCAGGCCGACAACTGCTATGTCGGCCTGCCTGGTTTTGCCTGGAAGGCCGGTATCCACTCCAACCATGAGAATCGATTCAGCAGGCATCCATCAGTGCAGGCGGGTGAACAAGTAGCCGGTTCCAGGAGTCCTTACTTTAAGCACTAAGTAAAACGATGTTGCCAGCGTAACATCGTTTCCTCATAATACAAAATCTCAGGGGTAGTTGCCCGAGTGGCTAAAGGGGACAGACTGTAAATCTGTTGGTTAACGCCTACGGGGGTT
This sequence comes from Planctomycetia bacterium, assembly GCA_016795155.1. Taxonomy (NCBI): domain Bacteria; kingdom Pseudomonadati; phylum Planctomycetota; class Planctomycetia; species Planctomycetia bacterium. The sequence continues at coordinate 100,944 of JAEUIE010000002.1, forward strand.
CGAATCCCTCACTACCCACTTTATTCAAGTGCTGAGTCCTGAGTTCAGAGCTTTCATTTCTGATTACTGAGGACTAAGCATGTTGGTCTGCGGGTGTAGTTAAATGGTATAACTCCAGCCTTCCAAGCTGGTCTTGTGGGTTCGATTCCCATCGCCCGCTCTTAAGGTCGTCAGCTATCAGCTTGCAGCCGTCAGCAAGAAACTAAGAAAATGCGGCTGTTTCCAAGAGTAGTTTGCTTGCTGATGCACGATCACTCAGTACGCTGATAACTGAAGGCAGTGAGCCGTCAGATGTTGGCTGATAGCTGGCAGCTGATAGCTGACAGCTTTTGCTGCTGTAGCTCAGCGGTAGAGCGCGTCCTTGGTAAGGACGAGGTCGTGGGTTCAAGCCCCACCAGCAGCTTTGTTTCGATATGAACATGGGCATAAAACCCGCTCATGCACGCCATTTCCAGGAAGCCTGCCGAGAGACTAGGCTAAACCGGTTATTGGTCATAGAACAAGGGTTTACAGTTTGTAACATTTTTCGGCGCCGTTTCATCATGCTCGTCTGGCATGATCTGGAAACACCCGCAGAGGAGCAGCAATGGCTAAAGAAGTCTTTCAACGCAGCAAGCCGCACGTGAACGTTGGCACCATCGGCCACATCGATCACGGCAAAACAACGACCACGGCAGCCATCGTGGCACGACAGGCTTGGAAGAATAAAGTTGCCGCTTTCAAGAGCTATAAGGATATCGCCAAGGGTGGTACGGAACGTGACGATTTGAAGACGGTCACCATTGCCGTGGCCCACGTGGAATACGAAACCGATAAGCGTCACTATGCCCACATCGATTGCCCCGGCCACGCTGATTACATCAAGAACATGATCACCGGCGCTGCCCAGATGGACGGCGCGATTCTGGTAGTGGCTGCTAACGACGGCCCCATGCCTCAGACTCGCGAACACCTTCTGCTCGCACGTCAGGTGAATGTTCCTTACATCGTCATCTACATGAACAAGGTAGATACCGTCGATGATCCTGAACTGCTCGACCTCGTCGAACTGGAAGTCCGCGAACTGCTGAAAAAGTATGATTTCCCAGGCGACGATGTTCCTGTCGTCCGTGGCAACTCACTGGCAGTAATGCAGGATCCCAAAGACGATGCTGCAGGCAAGTGCATTGATGACCTCATGAATGCACTGGACAGCTATATCCCCGATCCCAAGCGTGAAGAAGATAAGCCCTTCCTGATGTCCATCGAAGACGTCTTCTCCATCAAGGGTCGTGGTACGGTAGGTACTGGCCGTATTGAACGCGGTGTGTGTAAGGTAGGCGACGAAGTTGAAATCGTTGGCTTGTCCAAGGAACTTCGCAAGACGGTTGTCACCGGTGTCGAAATGTTCCAGAAGACACTCGATAAGGGTATTGCTGGCGATAACGTCGGCGTGCTGCTGCGAGGTCTGGAACGTAACGATCTGGAACGAGGCCAGGTGCTTGCCAAGCCCGGTTCGATCAAGCCACACACCACCTTTGAAGCCAAGGTCTACGTGCTGACCAAGGAAGAAGGCGGTCGTCACACTCCATTCTTCGCCAACTATAAGCCACAGTTCTACTTCCGCACCACCGATGTGACTGGTACTGTGAAGGAACTGCGTTCTCCAGGTGGTGGCAAGGCTGAAATGTGTATGCCCGGCGACAATGTGGAAGTAACGATTGAACTGCTCCCTGAGCAGCCCATCGCTATGGATGAAGGTCTTCGCTTTGCTATCCGAGAAGGTGGCAGAACGGTTGGTTCAGGCGTTGTAACGAAGATTCTGGCATAAACAGGTGCAACTTGCACGCTGGCGCGACTTCCATGCGACAATAAGAACCATGCAAAAAATGAAAAACAATGTGAGGCACGCTCAGCGTGCCCTACAATGAAAAACAGCCAATTAGCGGCACTCTATGCAGGGTGTCGCTAATTGCTACTTAAAGCTGACGGCTCTTGCTGTGAGCTGACAGCTCGAATGGGCGTAGCTCAACTGGCAGAGCAGCGGTCTCCAAAACCGCAGGTTGCAGGTTCGATTCCTGCCGCCCATGCTGAATAGACAGATTTTCCTCTTTTGGATGTAAGGAAACATTATGGCCCTGGCCGTTCAAGACGCGCCCTCGGCAAGCAGTTCTCCGCGAAAAGCGGATCCGGCCAGCTTAAGCTGGAACGGCATCGTGGGGACCCTGTATGTCGTGCTGGCATACCTCGCCATCACGCATCTGGTTCCCTGGGGCTACTCACAGGTTGTGACCTCGACAGGTCTGGCTGCGGGTGCCGGGTTGCTGGCTGCTATCTGCCTTGCTGTTGCGCTTGCCATTTTTCTCTGGCTTAAACTGTTCCCGGCTCAATATGGACTGCGCGCTGCTGTTGCAGTAGGGGTGGGAAATATCATCCTGGGCTTCATAGTAATCTTCCTGCTGGGATACATTGTTGATGGTATCTTTGGCACCTGGCTAGAAAACCTGGGTATTCGTTTCTGGCTAGGAATGGCATTCATGGGTGCACTCGCTGCGTGGTGGATCAATCGATTCATTATCAAAAGCTTCAACGCTCCCAACTTCCCCAAGCGGATGCAGAAGTTGGAAGATGGTGGCTGGTTCACCGCAGAACCTTATAAGAAGGTTCAAGGTATGAAAATCCGGCGCATCACCATGCTGGTGATCATCGCGACGGTTGGTCTTGGTGTGTATGCCTACATCTGGTCACGCAATACTCTCAGCGTAACGGGTTCTCCCTACGTCTGGGATATTCCCTTCGTCAGCGATGCTTCACTGATCCTGTTCCGTGCTGCCGGTTTGATGATCCCGTTCATCCTGCTGGCAGGTGCCATCTGGTTTGCCTACCGCCTGGTGAATCATCCGCCGATGGCTGAGTTCCTGATCAATACCGAAGCGGAACTGGCTAAAGTAACGTGGACCAGCCGCAAGCGATTGATTCGCGATACCGGCGTGGTTCTTCTAACCGTATTGTTCTTTGCTGTCTTTCTCTATTTGCTTGATATTATCTGGGTGCTGGTGCTCACCGCATTAGGGGTGTTGCAGCGTTAAAGACGTTTGCCTCTACTGGCAACGATAAGGAAAACTGTCCATGTCGGAAGCAATGTCCATTCAGGAAGCGCCTCTGCCTGAACCCACTGGCAACAAGCGGTGGTACGTCATCAAGGTACAGTCAGGCCGTGAAGACACGATCAAGGATGCTATCGAACGCAAGATCAAAATTGAACCAGGCATGGAGCAATTCTTCGGCCAGATTATTGTTCCCGTGGAACGTACGGTTGAACTGGTCAAGGGGAAGAAAGTAACTCGCACCAAGAAACTCTACCCCGGCTACATCATGGCTGAGGTCGAGTTCAATGATCGGGTGTTGTATCTCTTCCGCGAAACTTCGGGTGTAGGTGATTTCGTTGGCGGTGGTGGCATCAAGATTCCACTGCCCATGCCGCAATCTGAAGTAGACAAGATTCTGAACCAGAAGAAGGAAGTAGTTGCAGAAACGCCCGTCGCTCCCAAGATTGACTTCCACAAGGGCGAGCACATCAAGGTCAAGGATGGAATGTTTGCTGGTATGGAAGGGGAAGTCAGCGAAATTCTGGAAGCCAAGGGGCTGGTACGCGTCATGCTCAAGATTTTCGGCCGCGACGTGCCGGTGGAACTGGAATACTGGCAGATTGAGCATGCATAATTGGTAAGTAGCAAGCAGTCCTTGCAGTAACAGCATCACAATTGGCTACACCGACATTGATCAAGATTACCTGGTCAATGTCGTGCCGTTTAGTCAGCATTTTCCCATTTAATTGATTCGTAAATCACAGAGAGTGGAATCGAGATGGGAAGGGCGGAGAGTTTAACTTCGTCGCTGAGTGATTTGTATTCCGTCATGAGCCAGCGGTTGTCGGCTTGTCTGGCGTGATGTTCTACCAATACCCCAAACTGGTTGACGAGCACGTAATCTTTCAAGCTGCTGGCTTTGCGATAGTCGGTAAATTTGCCGCCGCGATCATAATCTTCTGTCGATTTTGAAAGCACTTCGAAAATGATGACAGGAATCAGAATAGTATCCTGCATGCTGTCGAGGTACTGGATTTTCTCGCAAGCTACAAAGACGTCAGGATAATAGTAATTATCGTTGGTGGGGCTGACTCGCATGTCATGAATAAAAACTTCGCAAGGCGTGTTCTTCAGAACGCTCGAAAGGTAGTTGAAAATATTGCCAGCAATCCGATGATGATTGCGATTTGAGCCGGCCATGGCAAAGGTTTCGCCGCGCACGTATTCACTTCGGAACGCTGCTCCTCGTTCCATGTGCAGGTAGCCTTCGGGCGTCAGTTCTAATGTTGTGCCACTTGACATGACATCAGCTTACCATGACTAATTTGTAATTACGAGGATGATTGAGGGTGCGAGGTCGAATTGGTGCTACTTGTTTCTGCTGTCATTCACAGCTTGTTCTTGTGGGGAAATGCCCTGGTATTGATTGCTGGCGATCTTGAAGCGGCGGGCCAGGTTGGAAGGTAAAAAGGGGGCATAATAGTCTTTATCATTTTCCAGGATGCGTTCGACTTTTCCGTCGCTTGAGTAAACGAACCTGATTCTGCTGCCGAGGATGATGTTCTGGCTGGCCTTCATCACTTCCCACGGAAACATGAACAACTCACAGGTTCCAAATGTAATGGCTATCGCCATGCTATACATACCATATTCGCCATGAGCTATTTTCTGCTGAATGATGTAGTCGTCGAATGCTTTCGTTTTGCCATCTTCATCAGTCAAAGTGCCGCTTTGGACCGGGTTTCCGAAACAGATGCGGACATCTTCACGGGCAGGAATCGATGCGAGGTCGAAGCCTGTCTCGTTAATTAGCATCGAACAGCCAGGCTGAAGTGAGGCCAGAACCACTATCAGTAATCTAATTTTCATGAAAAATGAGAGATAACGGGTGGCGGGAAGCAGTCAAGCCGAAAAACAGGCTGTTTTGTGGCATAGTTAGCTTATTTCACACCATTTTTACGTTTTTCCCTAGCCACTGCCGAGCCTGTTCCTAAAAAAACTTGCCCACCAACGAAGGTTCGTTGGCGGGCAGGTATTGGCGGACAGGAATCATGGCAAAGGTTGTTACCGGTCAAATTAAACTGCAATGCCCAGGTGGCGCTGCTACACCAGCACCACCCGTTGGTCCGGCTCTCGGTCAGCATGGCGTGAACATTGGTATGTTCGTCAAGCAGTTCAATGATGCTACCAAAGATCTCAAGGGAATGACAGTTCCCATTGTCATTACCGTTTATAACGATCGCAGTTTCGACTTTGTTGTGAAGAGCCCACCCGCTGCGATCCTGCTGAAGGTGGCTGCCGGCATTCCGCACGAGAAGAAAAAGGGAGCAGAACTGATCCCTGCTGCTGAGAAGAAGGGTGGCAAGTACAAAGCCTCGCAGGTCACCAAGGCCCAGGTGCGTGAAATTGCCACCAAGAAACTGGCTGATCTGAATGCACGCGATGTCGATCATGCCTGCCGCATTATTGAAGGCACCGCCCGGAGTATGGGCCTGAAAGTTGTCTAACCGAACCAGCAACAGAGCAAAGCTAGAACAAGAAGAAATAAGCCATGGCGAAGAAGAAAACCGATACAGAAGCACCAGCAACGGAAGCTGCTGCAGCGCCTGCTGCTGAAGAAGCCAAAGCCGAAAAGGGCAAAGCGCCTAAAGCTGAGAAGCCTGCCAAGGCTCCCAAGGCCAAAGCAGCCAAGTCTGATGAAGTCCCTGCTGATAAAGCTGCTGCGCCAGCAGCAGAATCACCAGCAACTGCTGCTGCAGAAGGAGTTTCTGCGGAACCCACCAAAAAGCGCGGTCGTCCTGGCGTGCCTCCTCGCCGAGGCAAAAAGCTGCGTGCGAAGATGGGCACGATTGCCAATGAAGCATCGAAGCTCGGACTGGTAGATTTCAAGAAAGCTGTCAGCTTTTTGAAGACTCACAAACGCGTGAAGTTTGATGAAACTGTTGAAGTGCACATGGCACTCGGTATTGATCCCAAGCAAAGTGATCAAATGGTCCGCGGCGCTGTACCACTGCCTCATGGTCTGGGTCGCAGCAAGAAGGTGCTGGTTTTCACCCAGGGTGAGAACGCAACCAAAGCCAAGGCAGCCGGTGCTGACTTTGTTGGTGCGGATGACTTGGCCAAGAAAATTACCTCAGAAGGTTTCACTGATTTCGATGTTGCCCTGGCTACTCCCGACATGATGGGTGTGGTTGGTCGCCTTGGTAAGGTGCTTGGGCCACGTGGCCTGATGCCTTCACCCAAGGCTGGTACCGTGGTGACTGGCGATATTGCTGCTGCCGTGAAGGAATTCAAGGCAGGCAAGGTTGAATTTCGGGCCGATGCAGGTGGCAATGTTCATGCTGCTGTCGGCAAGCTGAGCTTCGATGAAACCAAGCTCGTGGAGAATATTACCGCTTTTGTGGAGAGTGTGAAGGCAGCCAAGCCTGCATCCTCCAAGGGGCATTTCATCAAATCGCTGACGTTGTCCGCTACCATGAGTCCTGGTATCGGCATCGCAGTTGTTTAATACATGAGCTGTAAGCGATCAGGGTTCCTGATCGCCTTGCTGTGAAGGCGAAGGATATGAGTAAGCTTATCAAGCAGATGCAGATGGATGCGTTGAGCCAGTCGATTGGGGAAACCCGCGATATGGTTCTGCTCAACATGAGTGGCGTCCCTGCCAAAGACGAAAATGCCATGCGACTGGCGCTTCGCAAGAAGAATGTCCGTTTGCAACTGGTAAAGAATGCCCTGGCACGACGCGTGCTCAAGGACAAGGGCTTCAGTGGCCTGGATAACTACCTCAATGGCCCCACGGTAATTGCACATCCCATCCAGCAAACGGGTGGCGGGGTTTCTGAAGTAGCCAAGGAACTGGAAGCCTTCATCAAGAAATTCAGCAAGCAGATCTCAGCCAAGATTGCTGTTGCCGAAGGTTCGCTGGTTGATTTTGCCACTGCCCGAAGCATGCCAACCCGTGCGGAGGCATTGTCTACGGTGGCATCGGCCATCCTCGGACCAGGAAAGCAACTGGCTGCTGCGATGGTAGGCCCCGGCCGCAAGCTTGGTGGTGCTATCAAGAGCCTGGAAGAAAAAGGCAAAGCATAAGACAAAAAGTCCTGAGTGCTGAGTGCTGAGTCCTGAGTAATTCGATTCAGCGTTTGGCAGGCAGGCAAGTGATGTTGGGTGAAGGCTTCTATTCACGTGACATTGCTTGGTAAGTAACCCGACAGGCAGAGGTGATATTCTGATCGTGTTCTCAGCACTCAGGACTCAGCACTCAGCACTTTAAGACAAAACCGAGCGCGAAAGGAAAAGAACTATGTCCGTAGATTTAGCCGCAATGGCAAAACAGATTGCCGACCTGACACTGGCCCAGGCTGTAGAATTGACCAAGATTCTGAAGGAATCCCATGGCATTGAACCAGCTGCTGGTGGTGCTGTCATGGTAGCTGGCGCTGGCGCAGCTGCTGGTGGTGGAGAAGCCAAGGCCGCCGAAAAGACTGAATTCACTGTCAGTCTGGATGACGCCGGTGCTCAGAAGATTCAGGTCATCAAGGTGATTCGCGAAATCACGGGCCTGGGTCTGAAGGAAGCCAAAGATCTGGTTGACGGCGCTCCCAAGCCCGTCAAAGAGAACATTGCCAAGGATCAGGCAGAAGATTACAAAAAGAAACTCGAAGCTGCTGGCGCCAAGGTTTCGCTGAAATAGGCTGGAATCTGGTAAGCAGATGGGAAATCAAGAAACGGCCTGGAATTCCCTTCATGGGGGTGTCCAGGCCGACTTTTCTGTTTATAATTGAATTATGGCCTTGACAATCCGTGTGAATGTGATGCGCAACATTCATCAAAACGGGTGTCGTTTTCTTGCAGGATGTTCCAACCTTGAAGCATATCATGCTCAGCGTGCAGGTCGCCTTCGTCCCGCGCCCACTATCGGTACGCGCGATTTTACCGCGTACTTTACCGGCGCAACATTCTCGACGGGAGAGAGTCACCTCTCCCAGAACATCTTGATACTCCGGCTGTAATATTCACTTGGATTATTTGCTCCTGAGCAAGCACCTCTTATTACCAGATGTTGCAGCAACAGGAAAGAGCAATCAGGCAGGCAGCCTGGTTGTTTTGATGGATTGATGGTCTCGGCCTATTTGGCCTCGACTCCCTGCCTCCCAAATCAGGAGCCGAACAGATGCCTGTTACTTCACAACGCTATTTCATCCCAACCTCGGTTCGCAACTTTGGTCGACGTGGCGATGCCATTGATGTACCCCCGTTGAGCGATGTTCAGTTAAAGTCGTATGATCGTTTTCTTCAGGTGGATAAGTCTCCTGAAAAACGCGAAAGCATCGGACTGGAGGGAGTGCTCCAGGAAATCTTTCCCATCGAAAGTTACGACAAGTCCATTCGGCTGGAATTCCTCCGCTATGAACTGGGCAAGCCACGCTATGATCCGGACGAATGTCGCAAGCTACGCCTGACCTATGGTCGGCCATTCCGAGTCTGGCTGCGTCTGGTGAAGGAGCAGCCTGTTGAAGAAGAAGTCTATCTGGGCGATATGCCCATCATGATTGGTGGTGGCGAATTCATCATCAATGGGGCCGAGCGTGTGGTAGTTAGCCAGTTGCATCGCAGCCCCGGCGTCGATTTCACCATTGACGAAGACACTGGTGATCGGCGCATGCATGCCTGCCGCATTATCCCTGAGCGAGGCAGTTGGATTGAGATCAATGTGACCAAGAAGGAAGCATTCCACGTTCGCATCGATCAGTCGGGCAAGTTCCCTGCAACCACGCTGCTGCGAGCAATGGACCCAGCCTATGGTTCTGAAGCCGATATCATCAAGGCATTCTACCCAGTAGAAAAAGTCAAAGTGAATGCAGACTCGGCCAAAGCTCTGGTGGGCAAAACCGTAGTAGGCGACGTAGTTGACAACCAGACAGGCGAAATTCTGGTAGACAGCCGCAGTGAACTGACAGAACGACAGGTGGATATTCTGCTGGCGTCCAAGATTCATCACATTGAAGTGCTGGGCGCTGTCAAGGATAACGTCATCCTGCGAACGCTGCATGAAGATCCTACCAGTTCCCACGAAGAAGCTTTGTTGAAAATCTATCAACGACTTCGTCCGGGTAACCCTCCACAACTGGAGAAGGCCAAGGAACTTTTCAAGGAAAAGTTTCTTGACCCCAGCCGTTATCGACTCGGGCGAGTTGGTCGTTTCCGCATCAATCGCAAGTTCGAACAGAATGTGCCTGAATCGGAAATGTGCCTGCGACCGATTGATCTGTTGAATTCGATTCGCTATCTGCTCAAGCTGCGAAACAAAGAAGGCATCATTGACGATATCGATCATCTCGGCAATCGCCGGTTGCGAACGATTGACGAACTGGCAGCTGATGAACTCCGCAAGGGTTTCTTGAAACTGCGACGCACGGTGCAGGAACGCATGTCGATCAAGGATCAGCAGGACATGACTCCTCGCTCCCTGATCAATCCCAAGAGCGTTTCCGCTGCGATTGAATACTTCTTTGGTCGTGGTGAACTGAGCCAGGTGGTGGATCAGACCAATCCGCTGTCGCAGTTGACCCACGAACGCCGGTTGTCAGCTCTGGGACCAGGCGGCTTAAATCGCAAGCGTGCCGGGTTCGAAGTGCGCGACGTGCATATTTCGCACTATGGCCGCATCTGCCCGATTGAAACGCCTGAAGGCACCAATATCGGTTTGATCTCCAGCTTGAGCATCTATTCCAAGGTGGATGACTATGGCTTCCTGATCACGCCGTACCGCAAGGTGAAGAAGACCAAGATCACCGAAGATGTCCTCTGGCTGCGTGCTGATGAGGAATCGAAGGCGATTCTCGCACCGGCTGATGCACCTTCCGAAGGGGATAAGCTGGTGGAGAAAGTCACTGCTCGACAGGGGGGTGAGTTCCGCGTCATGAACTCGGAAGAAGTGGAATACGTCGATGTTTCGCCTCGCCAGATGGTGGGCGTATCGGCCGGGCTTATCCCGTTCCTCGAGCATGATGATGCGAATCGTGCCCTGATGGGTTCGAACATGCAGAGGCAGGCTGTGCCGTTGCTGGTGACGGAAGCACCAATTGTAGCAACGGGTATGGAAACCGAAGTGCCTCGCTATTCAGGCATGGTGCTTCGTGCGGAAAAGAGCGGTCATGTCACCTACGTGGATGCTGAGAACATCCGCATTGATGACAAAGACTATCCGCTGCGGAAGTTTTATGGCCTGAACGAACGAACCTGCCTCAATCAGCGTCCAATCGTGAAGATTGGGCAAAAAGTCAAAAAAGGTCAGATTATTGCTGACTCAGCAGCTACCCGCAACGGTGAACTTGCGCTGGGTCGCAATGTGCTGGCTGCGTTTGTTTCCTGGGACGGGTACAACTTTGAAGATGCGATCATCATCAGCGAAAAACTGGTGAAGGAAGACACATTCACCTCGATTCATATCGAGGAATTCGAAATTGAAATCCGCGAGACCAAGCTCGGCAAGGAAGAGTTCACTCGAGATATTCCCAATGTATCTCCCAAGATGCTGGGCAATCTCGATGACAATGGCATCGTGCAACTCGGGACTTTTGTCAAGCCAGGCGACATCCTCGTTGGCAAGGTTTCGCCCAAGAGCAAAAGTGAACTGACTCCCGAAGAGAAACTGCTTCATGCCATCTTCGGTCGTGCCGGTGAAGATGTCAAAAACGATTCGCTGGAAGTGCCTTCCGGTATTGAAGGCATTGTCATCTACACCGAACGCTTCAGCCGCCGTTCATCCATGACGGATGAAGAGCGCAAGGCAGTGGACAAGCAGGAAAAGGAAATCCACAAGAAATACGATGCCCTGATTGCCAACCAGTTCCGTACTTTCGTCAGCGAAGTGCTGGAAATCCTCGACAAGAAGGAACTGAAAGATCCTGTTCATCACAAGCCATTCGGCGTTGATAAGGATGACAAGGTGGTAGTGGAGCAGGCCATCAATTCGATATTCCGCAAGCCGGAAGGTCTGAAGTTTGATGACCTCGATATCCGCAGCGCAGAGAAAAAGAGTGCGGTGGAAGACAAGTTCGACCATCACCTGGAACGCCTGGTGTCTCTGAACGATGAAAAGGAGCGCAAGCTCAACAGCCTCAAGCGAGGCGATGAACTGCCTTCCGGCGTACAGCAGATGGTGAAGGTGTACGTTGCCACCAAGCGAGTCATCTCGGTGGGTGATAAGATGGCCGGTCGCCATGGCAACAAGGGTGTGATTTCCAAGATTCTGCCCGAAGAAGATATGCCATTCCTGGCGGATGGAACCCCGGTGGACATCCTTCTCAATCCACTGGGCGTGCCAAGCCGTATGAACGTAGGCCAGATTCTGGAGACACACCTCGGGCTGGCAGCACACAAGCTCGGCTTTAAGGCAGTGACGCCAGTTTTTGATGGCGCCACCGAAGAGGAAATCAAGGAATGCCTCAAGGAAGCTGGCCTGTCAGTAACGGGCAAGTCCAAGCTCTATGATGGCCGAACTGGCGAAGCTTTCGAGCAGGCATCCACGGTTGGTTACATCTACATGATGAAACTTCATCACCTCGTTGATGACAAGGTACACGCACGAGCCACTGGGCCTTACTCACTGATCACGCAACAGCCTCTGGGCGGTAAAGCCCGATTCGGCGGACAGCGTTTCGGTGAAATGGAAGTGTGGGCGCTGGAAGCTTACGGCGCTGCCTACATCCTGCAGGAACTGCTCACTGTAAAATCTGACGATGTTGAAGGGCGCACCAAGATTTACGAATCGATGGTCAAGGGAGAAAACACCCTGGAAGCAGGCACCCCTGCCAGCTTCGACGTGTTGACCAACGAAATTCGTGGCCTTGGTCTGAACATGCAACTGATCAAGAAGAGATTGTAATAGCGATGACGCTGCCCTGCCTGGATCATCAGGCAGGAAAGATTAACCGGAACGACAAGACAACTTTTACCTTCCGACCCTGGGGGAGGACAGCACATGACAGCAGCCCTGACGCCACCGCCGGCGCCTGTTTCAGCAGATACCAGCTATGATCGCATTAATGACTATTCCGCAGTCAAGATCACGCTTGCCAGCCCCGCTGATATTCGCAGCTGGTCCTTTGGCGAAGTGAAGAAGCCTGAGACCATCAACTATCGAACCTACCGCCCTGAGAAGGATGGCTTGTTCTGCGAACGCATCTTCGGCCCTGAAAAGGACTGGGAATGTACCTGCGGCAAATATCGCGGTATGAAATACAAGGGCATGATCTGCGACCGTTGCGGCGTGAAGGTGACTCATAGCCGGGTACGCCGCAAGCGCATGGGGCATATTGAACTGGCCAGCCCGGTGGTTCACATCTGGTTCTTCAAGTCGATGCCAAGCCGCCTGGGCAATCTGCTCGACATGAAAACGGTGAATCTCGAGAAGATCATCTATTACCAGGAATACGTCGTTGTCGATTCCGGTGGCACGCCACTCAAGGAAAAGACACTGTTGACCGAGGAAGAATACCGCAAGGCCCGTGAGCAGTACGGCGGAACATTTGACGCAGAGATGGGCGCAGAGGCCGTCAAACGGCTGCTCGAACGCCTGGATCTTGTAACTCTCTCGAGCCATCTTCGTGAAGAGATGCTCAAGGATGGCAACAAGGGCAGTAAGCAGAAGCAGAAGGATTTGACCAAACGACTGAAAGTGGTTGAATCACTGCGCGACAGCGAGAACAAATCGGAATGGATGGTGCTGGAATGCATTCCGGTCATTCCGCCAGATCTGCGTCCGCTAGTGCTGCTCGATTCAGGCAACTTTGCCACGAGCGATCTGAATGATCTCTATCGCCGCATCATCAATCGAAACAACCGATTGAAAAAGCTGGTTGATCTGAACGCGCCGGAAGTGATCATCCGCAATGAAAAGCGCATGCTGCAGCAATCGGTCGATGCATTGTTTGATAATGGCCGCTGCAAGCGACCAGTGCTCGGCTCCTCCAATCGCCCGCTGAAGTCCCTGACCGATATGATCAAGGGCAAGCAGGGTCGCTTCCGCGAGAATCTGCTGGGCAAACGCGTTGATTACTCGGCACGATCAGTTATTGTGGTTGGTCCGGAACTCAAGCTGCACCAGTGCGGTTTGCCGAAGAAAATTGCATTGGAACTGTATCAGCCTTTCATCATCCGCAGGCTGAAGGAACTGGGTTATGCGGATACGATCAAGTCAGCCAAGCGCATGCTGGAACGCAAGGCAGATGAAGTTTGGGATATTCTGGAAGAGGTGATCAAAAATCACCCGGTTCTCCTGAACCGTGCGCCTACGCTGCACCGTATGGGTATCCAGGCGTTTGAACCGACGCTGATTGAAGGTAATGCAATCCGTATTCACCCGCTGGTCTGCAAAGGATTCAACGCCGATTTCGATGGCGACCAGATGGCGGTTCACCTGCCACTATCGATCGAAGCCCAGGTCGAAGCCCATGTGCTGATGATGGCAACGAACAACATCTTCAGCCCGGCCAATGGTCAGCCGATTATTTCACCTTCGCAGGATATCGTCATGGGTTGCTACTTCATGACAGCAGCCCGTGAAGGGGAACTGGGGCAGGGCAAGGTGTTCAGTAGTCCCGGTGAAGTCAGTCTTGCTTATGCACAACATAAAGTGGGGCTGCATGCGAAGATCAGTGTGCGTCTGCCCATCGAAAAGAAGGTTCTGACCGATGTGAACGGCAAGCTGGAACTGGCAACTCGTTCCCACAGCGGCCTGGTGCAGACTACGGTAGGTCGAGTGTTGTTTAACGATATTCTCAATCCGCACATGGCCTTTTATGATCTTGCATTGTCAAGCAAGGCATTAGCCCGCATTATTGCTGACTGCTATCAGTTGATGGGGCGTCGTGAAACCATTGATCTGCTCGATCGCATGAAGGAGACCGGCTTCCGCGAATCTACGGTTTCCGGTCTCTCGTTCGCCACCGATGATCTGCGTACTCCCGATAACAAGGAAAACCTGATCAGGAATGCGGAAAAGGAAGTGGAGAAGATCAATAAAAGTTACCAGCGCGGGTTGCTCACTGAGGTTGAGCGTTACAACAAGATCATCGAACAGTGGACTCGCGTGCGCGAAGAACTGACCCAGCAGATGATGAAGGAACTGAAGGATGACCATCGAGGCGGTCAGCAGTACCTGAATCCAATCTATCTGATGGCTCACTCGGGTGCTCGAGGTGGTGTGGAGCAGATCAGGCAGTTGGCTGGTATGCGTGGCCTGATGGCCAAGCCCTCCGGTGAAATTCTTGAAACTCCGATCAAGGCCAATTTCCGCGAAGGTCTCTCAGTACTCGAGTATTTCAGTTCGACCCACGGTGCCCGTAAGGGGTTGGCTGATACGGCCCTCAAGACTGCTGACTCGGGATACCTGACCCGTAAGCTTTGTGATGTCGCTCAGAATGTCGTTATCACCACCCATGATTGCGGAACCACACAGGGCATTACCAAGGGTGTGAGCTACAAGGGCGAGGAAGTGGAGCGTGCGCTGAGTGAAATCATTCGCGGACGCATCTGCCGCCACGACATTCGCGATCCGGTGAGCGATGTCGTTCTCGTTCACGAGAATGAAATGATCACGACAGACAAGGCCCGCAAGATTGAATCGCTGGGTATCGACAAGATTCAGGTTCGCAGCCCGATGACCTGTCAGACATCGCTGGGTATTTGCCGACTTTGTTACGGCATGGACTTGGCCACTGGTGCTCTTGTCGAAGAGGGCATGGCTGTCGGCGTCATCTCCGCACAGTCGATTGGTGAACCGGGCACGCAGCTTACCATGCGTACTTTCCACATCGGTGGTGTGGCGATCACGAAAGATCTGGGCGAATCGCAGCATAAGTGCAAGAAGAGCGGTACACTCAAGTTCTCACGCATCAACGCAGTCACTAATGATCAAGGCATTTCGATTGCCCTGGCGCGTAATGGTGAAATTGCGATCATTGATGCCAAGGGCCGTGAAGTCGAGAAGTTCCCGGTGCCTAACGGTGCGGAACTGCGAGTCAAGGATGGTGAAACGGTCAATGCCGGAACCATTCTCTGCAAGTGGGATCCACACGTGACACCCATTCTCTCAGAAAAGGGTGGTAAGATACGCTACGAGGATATCAAGATCGGCGATACCGCACGCGAAGAAACCGATGCAGGTGGTTCTCGCCGTCTGATCATCATGGAACACAAGGGTGATCTGCATCCCAGTATTGTGGTCGAAGACAACCAGGGTGCAATCCTCGACGTTTACTTCCTGCCTGAAAAGGCTCACGTGGAAGTGACCAATGGTCAGCAGATTTCTGCAGCCACGGTGCTGGCCAAGACCCCGCGAGAAGGTGGTGGAACGCAGGATATCACCGGTGGTCTGCCTCGAGTAACTGAACTGTTTGAAGCCCGCCGTCCGAAGGACCCTGCGATTATCGCAGAAGTCTCTGGCAAGGTGGAGATTGCGGTCGAGCGGACCCGTGGCAAGCGAAAAGTGCTGGTTACCCCCATGGATGAAAAGGGTAAACCTATTGGCGACCCGGTGGAACACCTGGTGCCTCAGGGCAAGCCGATGCGTGTGCATGGTGGCGACTTCGTTCGTGAAGGTGAGCCGCTTTGCGATGGTCCGCTGGTGCCACACGATATTCTGCGTGTCAGTGGGACCGAAGCTCTGCAGAATTATCTGCTCCGGGAAATCCAGAGCGTGTATCGCAGTCAGCGCGTGGAAATCGATGACAAGCACATCGAAATTACGCTGGCCCAGATGCTTCGCAAGGTGAAGGTGGAATCGGTAGGTGATACTCGTCTGCTGCCAGGCGCTGTCATCGACAAGTTCATCTTCCGTGAAGTGAACGAACGCCTCAAGAAGTGTGTGAAGGTGAAGAATCCTGGCGATTCCAACTTCAAGGAAAATGAAGTGGTGGATAAGGATACCTTCCAGCAGGAAAAGGCACGTGTGGAAGAAGAGGGTGGAAAAGTACCTACATCCACCACACCATTGCCTGCATCCAGTTCCACTCAATTGCTGGGCATTACTAAGGCTGCAGTGCAGTCGGAGAGTTTTATCTCGGCAGCCAGCTTCCAGGAAACCACGAAGGTTCTGACTGAAGCTGCTCTGGCTGGCAAGCAGGATCGACTGGTGGGGTTGAAGGAGAACGTGATTCTCGGCCACCTGATTCCTGCAGGCACTGGATTCAAGGTTCATCAGGAAGCTGAAGTGAAAGTGAATCCAGCGCTGGGAATTTCGCAGGCCAGCTTTGCACCACCGCCCAAGGTGCGACCTGTGCAGACCACCGAACCGGTGGCTGCCGTGGAATAAACATCACAATAGGGGAAACACCATTTCGGTTGTGTTTCCCCCAGTTGCTCAAGTGAGAGAACAACCTCATTCATGAAATGCTAGAGCAAAAATAACTTTTGCCTGATACTTCATGAAACTTACTTGACGCAGCACAGATACTCGCTAACATCCCATTCTGTCCTTAGAAAACATGAAGCGATAAAAACAGCATGCCGACGATTAATCAACTCATCAAGAAGCCACGCAGTGTGCAACGGAGCAAACCGAAGCACCCAGCGATGCAGGGCAATCCCGCCAAACGCGGTGTGTGCCTGCAAGTCAAAACGATGACCCCGAAGAAGCCGAACTCCGCTCTCCGCAAGGTGGCACGTGTTCGCCTTTCCAATGGCATCGAAGTTACGGCCTACATTCCTGGTGAAGGCCACAACCTGCAGGAGCACTCGATAGTCCTCGTCCGAGGCGGTCGAGTGCGTGATCTGCCGGGTGTGCGTTATCACATTGTCCGAGGAGTCCTGGATACCCAGGGCGTCGCGGACCGGAAACAGGCCCGGTCCAAGTATGGGGCCAAGAAGGCCAAGAAGTAACGCCCTCCTGACATCGGTTTGGATTTCCTATTAGTCGCCAGGGCAGCTTATCATGCGCGAGTGCATCGTTGAACTCTGCTTTGCATGTTCGGAATGTAATGAAGCCACCGGCGCTACAGTCCACTGTAGCGGCAAGGGGATGAAGGATTGGCCTCGCAGCCATGCTGCAGCCCATATCCGCTGTCCACATTGCGGTACGGCTAATAAGATAGTATTCTGCATCGGATCCGGGCAAGTGGCCGATGTCAGTCCCGTTGAGGACTTTGTACCACGAGCCACCGTACCTTCTCGCAATTAAACTCGAACGGAACCATGGCCTCCAAGAAACGTACCGCCGGCCACGCTATGCTGGCCCCTGATCCCATCTATGATTCGCTTCTTGTCACCAAATTCATCAACTGTCTGATGTGGCAGGGGAAAAAGTCCATCGCGCAGAAAATGTTCTACGACGCCATGGATCAGATCAAGAAACGCGCTGGCGACGGCAAGGAATTTGAAATCTTTGAAGTTGCCGTCGAAAACGTGAAGCCGACGCTTGAAGTTCGCTCCAAGCGAGTCGGCGGCGCCAATTACCAGGTGCCCATGCCCGTGAAGCGCGAACGTCAGCAGAGTCTGGCAATCCGCTGGCTGATTGCTGCCTCTCGCGGCAAGAAGGGCAAGCCTATGTATCAGAAACTCGCTGACGAATTCATGGCCGCTTATCGCCGTGAAGGCGAAGCCATGGCCAAACGCGAAACCACCATCAAGATGGCCGAAGCCAATAAGGCATTCAGCCACTTTGCGTGGTAAGCGATCAGCGGTCAAAAATTATGATGATGACAGCCCACAAGTCTCTTACTTGTGGGCTTTTGCTTTCACATTAAGAGCAGTTTTCTAAGATAATGATTCGCACATTTTTGAAATTATTGCTAACAGCATTGTGCTGATAGCTGACCGCTGAAAGCTGATAGCTCCTATGAAACCTGATCTGACGAAATTCCGAAACCTTGGCATCATCGCCCATATTGATGCTGGCAAGACGACGACCACCGAGCACCTGCTCTATTACAGTGGGGCGATTCATCGGCTGGGTGGCGTCGATGAAGGTACGACCACGACCGATTGGCTTGAAGAAGAACGAGAACGTGGCATCACCATTCAAAGTGCCTGTGTGCCTCTCACCTGGGCCGGGCATACCATCAACCTGATTGATACGCCGGGGCATGTGGATTTTACAGCCGAAGTGGAACGTTCGCTGCGGGTATTGGACGGCGCTGTCCTGGTAATTGATGCTCAAAAGGGTGTCGAAGCACAATCTGAAACCGTCTGGCGGCAGGCTGATCGCTACAACGTGCCACGCATGATTTTTGTCAACAAGATGGATGTCGTCGGCGCTGATTTTGATGCTGCGGTGAACCAGGTGAAGGAACGATTGCACTGCAGGCCAATACCCATCACCTGGCCTGTGGGGCAGGGGTCGATCAAGGATAGTCCCAATCCCTTTAAAGCTGTGATCGATTTGCTCACGATGGAATATTGCGAGTTTCTTCCCAGTACGGCAGGTCGGCCTGATGGCAAGACGGTCAAACGCAGTCCCATACCAGATGAACTGAAGGCAGATGCCCATGCGGCACGTGAGAGGCTCTTTGATGTTCTTACCGAAAAAGACGAAAAGGATCTCATCACCAGCAAGATTCTGGAAGGTCAGCAGCCTGACTTGAACGATATCATCACTCTGATCAAGCAGCGTACGCTGGCTGGAGATATTCAACCCACGCTGTGCGGTTCAGGCCGTGAGCATATCGGCATTCAGATTTTGCTTGATGCGGTGATACGTTACCTGCCCAATCCGCTGGAAAAACCACCTATCACCGGTTTTAATCCGAAGAAAAAAGTAGAAGAGAAACGCAAGACCAGTTTCGATGAACCCTTTGCTGCTCTTGTCTTTAAAATTCAAGCTGATGCACATGGCGAACTCTATTATCTCCGCATCTATTCCGGCCAGGCGAAGTCGAATAGCCGCATGCTCAACCCCGGGCGAGATGCCAAGGAGTTCATGACCAAACTCTATCACGTGAAAGCTGATCCGGGAGACAAGATCGAAACGCTGGAGATGGCGTTTGCTGGCGACATCATCGCCGTCACCGGACCGAAGGAATCAATCACGGGTGATACGCTGTGTGATCCGAACCATCCCATTCTCCTGGAACGGATTAAGTTTGCCGAAACCGTGGTCAGCATGTCCATCGAGCCAGAGAGTTCCGCGGACAAAGCCAAGCTGGAGCAGACGCTGGCTCTGCTGGCGAAGGAAGACCCGACTTTCCGCTGGGGGTTGGATACGGAAACCGGGCAGACGCTCATCAGCGGCATGGGCGTGTTGCATCTGGAAGTGAAGTGCAATAGGTTGCGTAACGACTTCCGATTGAAGCTACGGGTAGGCAAGCCTCGTGTCAGTTACCGTGAAACCCTGAAACAGCCTCGCCGCATCTGGGGTGAACTGATTCGCACGACAGGCACGCCGATTTTTGCACGGGTGGAACTGGAAGTCAAACCCATCGACAGTGGCTACCGCTTTAATAACAAACTGCCTGCCGATAAGTTGCCGCCGTTGTTCGTTGCTGCAGTGGAGCAGGGGATCAAGGATGCGCTTACCTCTGGCGAAGTCGGCTATCCAGTCATCAACGTGGAAGTGAATCTGCTGGATGCCGAGATGAAAGAAGTGGAATCGACCGATGTGGCATTCCAGGGTGCGGCCAGCCATGCTGTCAACCAGGCCGTACGGGATAATTCCATTCTGTTGGAACCTGTGATGAAGCTGGAAGTAACGGTACCCGATACTTATCTGGGGCCGGTGCAGACCGATTTGAATGTGCGACGGGCATTGATTACGGATACGACGTTCAAGGGTAATATGGTAACGGTCACCGCCCAGGTGTCGTTAGCGAAGGTGTTTGATTATTGTGATGCGGTTCGGAGTGTCTCGCAGGGTCGTGCCAACTACAGTCTGGAACCTTCAGGGTTCCAGGAAGCGCCGCTGGAGGTGAGGCGGAAACTGCTGGGATTGGATGAATAGTGTTGTTGTCATCCCGCTCGATCGTGATGACTACAAACCTGAAAGATAGCTGCTTAATTCTTCACCAGCCGCCACATCAACCGGCGCCTCGCCTCGTTTGAAGACCCTGGCCGGGGTGCCAATCAGCTTCACATGTCTACCGTCGCAATCGAGGATGCCGCCTTCCCAGAGGCCGATGACTGGGGTGGCATTTTCTTCGTGAAACTCACGTAAGCGATCATCGCGGGTTTCGCCGAAGTGAGCGTGATAGTTGCCTGCCGTATCCTGATAGCTCATGGCACCTTGCACATAATGCGGATTCACCTGGAAAGGCACTAACCCTAATGCCTGCAATGTGGGTGGTTCCACAATAGGCATATCGTTGGTCGTTTTGATGCTGGGGCAGGCGATGTTACAACCGGCGCTCACTCCCAAGTATGGTAAACCGCCTTTGACCTTGGTGCGAATGACATCGATCAGTTGCAGGTCATAAAGCGTTTTAAGCAGTCGGAAAGTGTTGCCTCCGCCGACGAAAATGCCCTCTGCGTTCCAGACAGCTTTGACCGGATCGGGCTGCAGGTGCAGAGGCTGAATCTCATAGCCTGCGTCGAGTCCTCGTTGTAACAGCGTTTGCACGTACTGATCATGGTCTTTGAGGGCATAGGGTACAAAGAGCAGCTTGCGAATTGTTCCGAAATGAGATTTCATGGTTTGCGAGAGAAGAGCAATACGCTCTGGAGTCCGAAAGCCCCCGCTGCCAAGGAGTACGCGCATGGATGTTCCTGCCAGATGGAGAGTATCAGCTTGCCATAGAGCGACCGATGGTGCAATGGTTTTGGTGGCTATTTTCTGGGAGCACTGGGATAACTGAGTGCAAAACAACAGGTCATGCAGGTGAAAAATTATTCATTCTTCAACTTCTTACCAGATGTTGCAAGGTTCTTGTTGCAATTGAAACGACAAGAAAATAGGCTGTTAAGGACTGACGTTACTGACAGTTTTACCGCCAACGCTCAGGAAAACTGACACTGACAGTCTGGATGCGCCGAATAATAGTGCAGGATAGCACAGCCAGCCTTTCTGTATGGTAGGCTTATGCAGACCAATCTGCTGGGAGAAACGACCCTATGACCAATCGTTTTGTACCTCAATCCAATTACCAACGCATCATGTTATTATCGTTGTTCTGCCTGGGTTTGATCACCTGCACCACCGCTGGCACACCAGGTAATGAAGCACGGGAAAACAATCCCAAGATTGAGTCTATTCGCAATCTGGAACAGAAAACCATCTCATTGGCCCCCCCCCTGGTTCAGGCTACCGTCGGCCTGAGCATCGTTCGGGGCATGGGGGCTGGCAGTGGTGTCATTGTCAGCGAAGATGGCTTGATTCTAACGGCAGGTCACGTCGTACCCGCTCCAGGCGAAGAAATGATTGTTCATTTTAGTGATGGCAAGCGCGTTCGCGCCAAGGCCCTGGGGGCAGATAAGCAGGTTGATGCAGGCCTGGCACAGATTACCGAAAAGGGCAAGTACCCATTCGTGAAGATGGGGAAATCAGCCAACCTGAAAAAAGGCGACTGGGTGATGGCTATTGGCAACCCCGGTGGTTATCGACCTGATCGCAAGCCGCCGATTCGATTAGGCCGGATTTTGAGCCTGCCTCACCGCGATGCCGGGGCTTTGTGGATTCGGACCGATGCCACGGTAGCCCCCGGCGATTCGGGTGGCCCGCTGTTCAATATGGATGGCGAAGTGATTGGCATTCACAGTAACATCAGCCCTGATACCACTGAAAACCGTCATGTAGCTGTGGACGACTTCACCAAGCGCTGGGATGCGATGATGGCCAGTAAGGTTTCCGGTCGCATGTTCAGCAATGGTGCGGGCAGCAGATCGCAACTGGGCATCAAGCCTGAAGATAAGGATGGCAAGGTGCGCATTGCCGAAGTTTCGAAGAACAGCGGGGCAGCCAAGGCAGGTCTTCAGGTTGGCGATATCATTGTTAACATTGATGGTAATGACATCAATAAGGCAGATGATGTTTACAATCGACTCCGTCGTAAACGATCCGGCAATGAAGTACGGTTGCTGGTCCTGCGAGATGGAGAAGAGAAGGAAATCACTGCCAAGATGCAGGAAGGCCCACGTACATTCGAGAACCCCTCGGAAGAACTGGAAGCATTCCTGAAAAAGCATGGCTACCAGAGGCCTGACGGAGTTTGGGAGTACGAAAAAACTCCGGAAACGGAAGAGGAATACAATGCCATTATGGCCAAGGCAGTAGAACGCCGCAGGAAAGCGTTTCAAAGTGGTGGCGAGTTGCAATTGGATAAGGAGGATGCCAAGAACTCTCCCAAGCTGGTAGAAGCACTTTCTTCGATCACCAAGCCTATCACCAAGAGCCTGGTGAATATTTACAACGGAGTGGATGGAGCCTTTGAAGACAAGCCGAGTATTCTGGGTACTATCATCAGTAAGGATGGTTACATTCTTACCAAGGCCAGCGAATTGAAGAAAGAATACTACTGCACCATCAATGGCAAGGAATATGATGCCAAGCTGGTGGGCAAGAGTGACGAATACGATCTGGCGTTGCTGAAGATTGATGCGAAGGATCTGGTACCCATAACCTGGGCATCACAGTCCGATCCTACTCCTGGCGCCCTTCTCATCAGCCCGACGCTGGATACGAAGGCTGAAAAGCAGGTAGCTCTGAGTATCGTCAGCAATACGACCCGCGAAATTGGCAGCAGCATTCCAGCTAATCGAGCTGTTCTGGGAGTAACGTTTGACAATATATCCGAACAGCCACAACTGAGTTCAATCACCAAGAATGGTCCGGCCGATAAAGCTGGCATCAAGTTAGGCGACGTGATTGTTTCAGTGAACGGCAAGGAAGTTAACAGCCGTGAAAAAGTGCAACAGATGCTGAGTAAGATGAATCCAGGCGACAAAGTAACTCTGGAAATCAAACGCAAGAATCCTAAGGAGGAGAAAGAAGAGACGCTGAAAATCGAGGTCAAGCTCGGTTCACGCAGTGAAATCTTTGCTAACCAGGCTCTAGGACGTGGTAGCGATTTCCAGACCGCCCTGTTTGAGCGTGCTGCCGGCGTGAGCAAGCGTAAGGATGATTTCCCGGAAGCTTTGACTCACGATGCAGCGCTTCGTTCACAGCAGATGGGTGGCCCGCTGTTGAACCTGGCAGGGCAGGCTATAGGCCTCAATATCGCCCGGTTCGATCGCACCTGTTCCTATGCAATAACCTACAAGACCCTTCAGCCTCTTATTGAAAAGTTGAAGGAGGGGGACAAGAAGAAAGACTGAGAAACAACTGATGAACTGAAGCAACAGGCTGGCATGGGCTAGCCTGTTTTGCTTTGAGATAAATTTATCAACGATTCTCCTGTGAGCCGATAGACGGTCCATTCATCATTCGGCCGGGCACCCAGTGATTCGTAGAATCCGATGGCGGGTTTATTCCAGTCGAGGACGGCCCATTCGAGTCGGCCACAGCCACGCTCCATTGCGAGTTTGGCGAGTGTTGCCAGCAACTCTTTGCCATGCCCCTGGCCCCGGCATTCAGGTTTCACGAACAGATCTTCCAGATAGATGCCGGGCTGGCCCAGAAATGTGGAGAAGTTATGGAAGAAGAGTGCAAACCCGACTCCGACGCCATCCTGTTCAGCGATGATCACTTCTGCATACGGTCGTGGGCCGAAGAGATGCTCGTTCAGTTTTGCTTCTGAGAAGACGACATCCTGGCTGAGTTTTTCGTATTCAGCCAGGTCGCGAATAAGTTGAGCGATGAGGGGTAAATCGTCGGGGGTGGCTTGTCGGATCATGGCTTTCTCGTTTATTTCGTCGTAATTCTTGTTGGTGCAAGTTCGGTATCTTTCTGCAGGTATCTGACTCCCATCCACCAGAGTAATCCACTGACGACGATGAGGCCTGAGATGATGAGGAATGCGTTCTTCAGGCTACCAGTGGTTTCTGCAAGGAAGCCGATGATGGAAGGGGAGATTACATCGCCGAAAGTGTGGATGACCAGAATGCAGATGGCCACCGCCATCTGTCGCATGGAGGGATGTACCACATTGGCAAGGATGGTATTGGTAGGCCCGGTGTTGAGAAACAAACAACAGATGGCCAGGAAGATGGCGTACCAGGCATACTGTAAGGGCAGGTAGAGAACAGCCAGGAAAAAGAGGAAGCCCAGGAACATACCGACGGCAGAGACCAGGAAATAGGCGCCGCTGTACTTCTTCTGCAAGCGATCAGCCAGCCAGGCACCGAACATCGTGGACAGCAACCCAGAAAGTATAATCACGATCCCCATCTTTTGATTGATGGGAGCCAGCGCCTTTTCTTTCTGTGCATCATCCTGAAGGTTGATGCCGGCAACAGCTCCTTCGTCTACTTCGCGTCCGAGCATGTAATCGGGCATCCAGTTGATGATTCCACCCATGACGAAGGTCATGGCAGTCATGCCGAGTACGCAGTAGACAAACGAGCGGGTTTGCAGGATGAGCTTGTAATCAGCCCAGGTGGGTGGGAGTGGCTTTTCAACGACTCCTCCATCCACTTCTCCCCGTTTGGGTTCACGCATGAACAGGCAGAGAAGCGCCAGCACCAGACCGGGCCACAACATGAAATGGAAGGCATTCCGCCAGCCCCAGTGTTCGAGAATATAACCAGCCACCAGGAAGCTGAGGGCAGAGCCAACGGGAATGGCGATGTAGAAAATCGCAATGACTTTGCCTCGAAGCCGCAGTGGAAACATGTCAGCCAGGATGGCCGGTGCCGCCGGACCATAGGCTGCCTCACCAACCCCGACCAGGCAGCGAAAGAACAGCATGGACCAGAAACCTGTTGCGTACCCACTGGCCCATGTGGCAACACTCCACAGTAGGATGCCCAATACGATGATTCGCCAGCGAGAATAGCGATCACTCAGCCAGCCAAAGAGCGGAGCGAACAGCATGTAGGTGACCATGAACACGCCGAACAGTATCCCCAGTTTCGTCTTGGGAAAGTCTTCATGGGCTAACAGTTCTGTCTGAACTACAGGCCCGACCGCTGCGAGAGTGTAGCGATCAACATAGTTCAGCATGTTGATGATAAACAGTAGTGCCAGAGTCAGGTAAGCGCCCTTGACTGGATTGCTTTGAGAGGCTGCTGCAGCAGGCGATGTCATAATCTGCCTTCATGTGGACTAAGTTGATTGTCTGGTTATCAACTCTGGAGGCGTGTTTGTCAACCAAGTAATAGCGTCAACTGACAATTCGGTTTCTTTTCTGGTTCTGAACTATCTTCATACTCATCAACGCAGCAATTGGTTTCCACCAGTTTCGCCAATGGGCTTGCTCTTCTGGCTTCAGGTAAAGTTTGAGGAATCTCAACAGATCGGTTCTGCTGGCTGAGAGTGATGTCAAGGCACTCAATGCCAGCCGGGCCAGGTCTTTCTTTTTTCTGCTGTTGCTCAGCCAGCGTGAATGAGAGACGCCGCGCAGGTCGATCAGGTATAAATCGGGCGAAGCCTCTTCAGCTTGTCGGACCAGGATATTGATGACTTTCAAATCGCGATGCGACATGCGAAACATGTGGAGCCTTTGAACTAAATCGGCAAGTTTGACCAGGCATGACTGACGTTGTTGATCACTGGCCTGGCTCCAGTAGTCGCCCAGGGAAACAGTCTGCTGCAGATGCTCCATGATGACATAGCTCATTTCCAGCCTGCCGTGCCTTCGTTTTTCAACAACAGCGAGCGGGCGGGCCGTGGGAATCTGAGCGGTTTCCAGGCGATACGCCATACGGTAACAATGGTAGGCGGGAGATCGTCGATAACGGCTCAGCCAGCGGTCGGCGGCATGTCGAGGCTTGAACTGCTTGACCACCACAGACTGTTTCCCGGCAGGCAGGACTGCAACCATCCCATGGCGGGACACTTTGAGGATAGTGGACCTGGGATGGTGGATTTGCAGGGCTGGATCGAAGAGGAATTCATTAAGCCAATCGGCAGGAAGTTTGCGGCTGGCCCAGGCATGGAAACGCCGGACACTCTGTTCATAAAAATCACGGTTGGCCTTGGTGTTGCGATTGGCCCGATCATTCCAGATGTAATAAATCTGTTGGTGCACTTTCTGATGCAGTTCGGCAAGGAATACGCGTTCTTCTTTCCGCTCGAAATGAAAGCCGCTGGCACGCCGCAATTCGACCCAGGCACGCAGGCGATCGTGTGCGGTTACTTCATACCAGAACGTATGGCTTAAAAGCACCAGGGCATTCAGGAAGGACTTGCGATCACAGGGCGGTAAGGTCCCAACACTGTAGGGATCGATCAGGTACCAGATCCTCTGGCCCAAATCATTGCGGTGCAGGAGGATATTACCGGGATGTAGATCGTGATGGTTGATCCCTCCCTGGATGATCTGGGCGATGAACCGTGCCATTTCCGTCATAAGCAGACGGCATTCGCGATGTTGTCCCGCTTGTTTCCATGCTGTCCAGTGTAGCTGAAAATATTGTTGCAATGGTTGAGCGTGTGGAATTTCTTCGGTGATAATGTAGCTGCCATGCACGGGGTGTTTGCCAACGGCGACCGGTTTCACGGTGGGGACAGAACGTTCACGGAGCACGAGGGTGCGCTGCCATTCAATCCATGCCTTGGCGGAACGGATCCATTGCCTGATACGCGAGAGGAAATCCTGTTCAGGGTAGTATTTCACAAAGATCGATTTATCGGGCAACCCCACACGATAAATGGTACGGTGTTCGGAATCTTTGATGATTTCGACATTCCCGGCCCGGGTCCATTCCTCCAGACGCAGCCCTTCTTCGCCGAGCAAATGCTGCTGCCAATCGGGATCGACCACCCAACGCTCTGTGCCGCAGTCAATCTGTTTCCAGGACGTGGAACTCATGCAGCATTCCTGTTGGTGGAGTTATTCTGAAGCGTCTCAGGTTTTTCAAGCTGTAACGCGACCTTCCAGCGATTGATGAGTTGCGTGGTGCTGTATTGCTGTTCCACCTGCTGTCTGCCTCGCTGGCCCATCAGCTGTCTGAGTCGAGGCTGGTGCGTTAACTTTTCAATGGCCGCGATCCACTCTTCCGCTGTCGTAGCCCAGTAGCCATGCTGTTCCGGCTCGACCATGGAGCGATGAACGCCGACGGGAGTGGTGATGACTGGCAAACCAGCAGCCTGGTACTGGAGTACTTTCAAGCCGCATTTACCGCGATTCCATGAGTCGTCAGGCATCCAGGCAATGCCAATATCGCAGGATGCCAGCAGCGATGCTTCGGTCTCCATGGACCAGGAGTGCGGTATGATTTTTACTTCAGGCCATTTTGGGAAGCGGTCACATATCAGATGAAATTCCAGGCTTGGAAATGCCTGTTGAATGGCAGCCCACAGAGATCGCTGCTGGGCAAAGACTTTCAATGTGCTGGAGGAGCCGATCCATGCCAGACGGATACCGAGACCATTGCGCTCGTGTTGTGCCAGTGGATAACGGCTGACATCGACACAGGTGGGCATGATTTTGATTTTGGAATGGCTGGTGAACTGGCTCGCATATTCGGCCAGCCAGGCGTTGCCTGCGAATACCTGGTCAGCAGCCTGTACCATGGCTTTGAAGCGAGCCTGACGGCGCGGCGATTCAGGTTGATGATGGAGAGAATTTCGCTGAAAGAAGGCATCGTCAAAATCAAAAATGAGCTGTTTACTGGCACGACGGAGTAATGGTACTTCCCAGGGGGACAGAAGTCTGCGCTGCACGATCACCGTGCTGACCCGTTTCAATTCATGGTACAGCGACCAACGGCCCCAGGGAGTCTTGGGCATGGTCTGTACGCTGAACCAGTGCCCTTCCATACGCAGAGCAGCCCGTACCGGTTCGATACGGTATCGGAGGCAGGCGTGATGCAGTTCTTTGCCGAGTGTAATGAGATTCATGAGTCGCATCCATGCTTCATGAAACGGTGTAATCAGCGACGGCGTGACAGGGCACGCTCGATGTCGCGTTTAGCATCCTTTTGCTTGAGTGTTTGCCGTTTGTCGTGCAGTTGTTTTCCCCTGCCTACAGCAAGCTCGAGTTTCACTTTGCCATCCTTGAAATACATCTGCAAAGGGATGAGGGTGAAACCTTTCTGCTGGGTCTTTTCACCGAGCTTGTTGACTTCACGTCGATGCAGCAGGAGCTTGCGAGGCCGTTTGGGTTTATGGTTGTTGTAGGTGCCCTCTTTGTATTCGGGGATTTCGCAGCCAATGAGCCATAGTTCGTTGTCATCGAGGCGGGCGTAGGCGTCTTCCAGCATGGCTTTGCCTTCACGCAGGCTCTTCACTTCGGTGCCGGTAAGAACCAGTCCCGCCTCCACTTTTTCGATCAGCTCATATTCATGAGTAGCGCGACGGTTGCGGCAAATCACTTTGATGTTCGATTTAACTGCTGCGGCTTTACCGGCCATACGCTTCTCCCGGTGGGCAGTGTAGCAGAGAAGTGAAGGGTGAGGGAAGGGCAGTCTAGGCCAGGTAATCACGCCAAAGTAACTATGAAGTGGATGGGCACGGTTAGCGTGAGTACACGCAAACCGTGTCACCCGACCCGAATGCTTATGCAGTATTACTGAGGCGCTGTTCCAGTGAGGTCAGCCAGCCTTCGATCACTTTATTGGCAGCGCCTTTTAACAAGCCTGATGGCACCAGCTTTAGCAAGCCGCCTAACTCCAGTACCTGGGCCTGCCATTGCAGTAACGTTTCATTTTCGACTTGAGACAGGTTGAACGAGGCACTGACTTTCATGGAAGTGCCAATGCCTTTGGAGATTACTTGTAGCGTTGCATGCGTGGGTGGTGTAGCAACCGTTCGGTCGATGGTGGTTTCCAACTCACCCTTTACGAAACTCAAGTTCGGAGCAACGACCACGACTGCATGGTCTTCTTTCACTTCCTTAACAGTTTTTATGTCAGGCAGAGTTTTGACGAGATTCTGTAAATCTGCCAACTCAGAATAAAGCTGTTCACTTGGAACTGCTATTCTCTTTTCGCCTTGAAGCTGAATCATGCGTTATGCCCTGATGGCAATGAACAACTCTGACATTTTGATGCCTAATCCGAGGCAGATTTTGTAGAGTGTTTCGATAGATGCTGAGTTTTTACCCAGCTCAATCTGTGACAGGTAGCCCAGTGAAACCTTGGTACGATCAGAAAGTTGAGCCAGCGTCAAATCCATGCCTTTACGACGTTCACGAAGTACTTTGCCCAGGTTCTCACGCAAGGCATCTTCGGACATTCTCAGAATGCCTTTTGATTCCAGGCAATGATGAACCGTTTCACGGAGTTTGTTGATATCGAACGGCTTGGTGATGTAATCGTAGGCTCGGGCACGCAAGCTGCTAAGTGCACTATCAACGGACGGATAACCAGTCATGACAATGACGCTGGCATCGGGTTGATTCAGCTTAACCTGATCGAACAGAGAGTTCGGATCAATGCCCGGCAGGACATAATCCATAATGATCAGGTTATAGTTGCCATTCCGCAGGGCAGCATCAATCTGATCGCGTTGATTGACAGTATCAATGGCAAAATGAGGTTGTGCCAAAGCTCGTTCGATGACTTGGCAAATAGCTGCTTCATCATCAATGACTAAAATGCGCACATCAGCTGGACAGTAGAACAGTTGATGGGTAGATTCGCCTACAGCTTCGGTGACAGTTCCATTATCAGAATTGAATTTTGCGCGTTTGGACCAAAGATCGAACATGGGCAACCTCACGAAATTTTTTGAGAATATTCATAGCAAGTGAACATCCATAATTAATCATATAGTTGCAATTCAGCTTTGACAAGAAGTTAATGTTATCAAGTCGATTTATAATCTCCAATTTAAGGTACTATTAAGATAACGATAAAATCGCCAAGCGAGAGTACGCGGCGGTACCATTACTTTCACTTTGCCCATAACGCCTGGGTGAATGGCTGGAGAAAGTTCATCCAGATTGATCGTCACCATGAAATGCTGGCTTTGCGGACGTTCCACCTGACGTTGTTCTGATTCAAGTGCCTTGGTTTCGGTAGCAACATCGCCGCCGTACTTGGAAGAAAGCTGATAAGGGATTTCCGCCGTTTCCTTATTGGCGATGCTGGTGATATGGCCTTTCCAGTAGTTGTACCCCAAGCCATGGATACGTAGCAGGGCTTCATCATTTTCCTGGATCAGGTCTTTATCAGAAGGTTCAACCAGAAAAATGGCTCGCAGTTTAGTGACATCGCCCACGATACATAGCTCAGTGCCTCGTGGAACATGGTTGCCCAGTTGTTCCTTGGGGATGAGCTTCATGACGGTGCCATCCTGTGGTGCACGCAGCACAAGACGTTCCTGCTGCTTGCGGAGCAGTTGCTGATTATGCTCCATCTTGTCGAGTTCACCCTGAGCTTTGACCAGCTGATTGCTGATAGGGCCAGCCCGGCTGCCACTGGATTGCTGCTGTTGAATGAGAGATTGAATCTGTTTCTTCACCAGGGGAATCTGATTCAGTGTCAGTTCATAATTAATGCTGAGATCAAGATTCTGGAAGCGGGCGAGAGGCTGACCTGCTTTGACCGTTTCACCGTCCTTGACATACAGTTCAGCCAGGAAATTGCCTTCATCTTCGACTACGACTGATCGCTGATACATGGGGTCAGGCTGAACCAGCGTGGTGGCTTTCACCCGCATGGGGAAAGGGATCAGCATGAGTGTGGTAAGCACGGTGACCAGCACCACCGAACTGATGATAACACGTGCCGGTTTCATATCTGGTATTCTCCCACGTCGGTGTATGGACTTTCCGAGTTTGTACAATGGCATGCCAAGCATGGCAGCAAGGGAAATGGTGCCTAGCAGGTAACTGATCGAGCCAAGCTTATACGGCTCCAGGAAGGTGTACATGAAGCCGAGAATGCTGAATGTGATGAGCCAGCGATAAAGCCAGCTCACAATGGCAAAGGTGACAAACAGTATTTTCCGGTTCAGAGTCATGTAGGGTTGCGGAGGCACTTCGATGCCCAGGCAGTATTCCTGAACTACTTCGCCCAGATATTTGTTGGCTTTTTCACGGAGGTTGGGAATTTCAAGCCAGTCGGCCAGCACATAATAGCCGTCAAAACGCATTAACGGATTGGCATTGAAAACAAAGGTGCTGATGCTGCAGACGACCATCAGGCTCATGCACATGTTGTTCACAAATGTGCCATTGTCGGTAGACCACCAGACAAAGGTAGCCAGAGCTGCAATCAGCAGTTCCACGTAGATGCCCGCGGCGCTGATGACGATGCGCTGCCATTTGCTGGGCAGGGTCCAGGCATCGGAAACATTACAGTACATGCACGGCGAGAAGACGAGAAAGAGCAGGCCCATCTCATGCACTTCACCGCCAAAGGTTTTACATGAAAGCCCATGCCCGAATTCATGTATCACTTTGACAGCACCGAGGGCTACCCACAGGTAGGCCATGGTTTTCAGCGTAAAGAACTCGTGATAGGCGGGCATCTTGGAAACAAAAGTGTTCCAATGGGTGGCCACCAGCATGACGGCGCCCAGCATGACCATGATCGAGAGAAACAGGAAGAATCTGGTAAAAATGAACCCGAACAGGGGGACCATCTTCTCCAGAACGCGATCAGGATCAAACAGGGGAATCTTGATGTAGAAGATGTTCATGAACGACTGCATGATCTTGCGATTGCGTCGTTTCTTGTAACGTGTGAATAACTGTTTGCCTGCACCGGCATTTTCGTTTTGTGCCAGCCCCGCTTGTAACAACTGGCTGGTAAAGGCTTCCAGATCTTCCAGCGTCAGGCGTTCGGGGCGAAATTGCAGTTCGAAGGCTTTCTGCGCGTCGTCGAGAGTACGTGCCCCGTCCATATAGTCGAGCAGAAACCGTTCATGTTCCTTGAAGCGATAGTAGCGCAGTGAAACAGGATCTTTGACGACGTAAAAGGTTTTGCCTTCGTATTTATGCTTGCCGATGTGCAGATCCGGACGCAGTCGTACCCGCACCTTCTTGCGGCGTTCGAGCTCGGAGATTTCTCCCAGGTTCAGCGTCGGATTCATCTATTCCGTTTCCTGAAGTTACTTCGAATCCACAGCATCGGGATAAACAATCATGGATACACGCTTGCCTGTCTCCAGTCTGGTTTTGCCGGAATTGTCGTATTCCGCTTGAATGCGAATGAGGCCTGTGCCACTTTCGACCTGCGAACTTTTGAAAATCAGCTTGGCGAGAATGGGTGATGTCAATTCAGTAGCAGGTGGCATCTGCCAGACACGGATTTTGTTGTCGGTACTGCCCATGAAAACATATGTCTGCTTGGCGGAAGGCAGGAAGAGTGCACAATTGGATCGCACTGCTTCCGGCAACATGAAGTGTGCACCGATGGATGCATCCTTGAGCCAGTATTCGGTGGAAGTCTGTGTTTTGCCCGGTACACCAACAGGTATCTCACCCGATGCATCAGTTTCTTTGCCTAGATGTGGCAGACGAATCAGCAGATTGCGGCCCTGATCGGTTGCAGCGACGGCCCACTCACCATTGGGTGAGAGTTCCGCGAACTGCACAAAGCGGCCCTGACGGCGACTGCTGAGCACGCTGACAGGTTCCAGTGTCTGTGAATCGAGCAGACGAAGTTCATCGCCATGTTCCGAGAAAAGATAACGGCCATTGTCAGCCAGGTTGATGTGGCGCACATCGCCGGTACGGCCCATCACCATCTTGACCAGTTCACTGTTGTTGGGGCCAAGTTTCCAGCGACGGATGGCATTATCAGTTCCCGAGGTCAGCAGATACTGGCCATCCTTGCTGAAGATAACTGAGGTAATGCCGCCGAAATGCGTGCTGGCGTGTCCTGCGACATCGGCCTGCACCCAATAGAGTTTCTTGCCATCATTCACATTCCAGATGGCAACACGGCGATCGTCACTGCCTGAGGCTGCATATTTGCCGTCACTGCGGAAAGCGATGGTATTTACTGATTGATCGTGCACTTTATCAAGCGTCTTGGCTTCCACCTTGGGTGGGGTAGTGCCGGTGATTTTGACAGTCCATTGAATGACGGAGCCATCGGCAAAACCTGCCAGGATCTGGTAACTGTCGTTATTGACAGCAGGTGATACTGCCACGCATTTACAGGCGACTCGACGCTGATCGCCTCGTTCCAGTCGAACCCAGGGCAGCGAGGAGACGGCATGCATATCCCACAAAATGACAGAACCATCGTCGCTGGAGGATGCCAGGAAGCGTGAAAGAGGCGCCAGAGCCAAGCCGGTGACAGGTCCGGTGTGGCCGTTGTAAACAAACTTGGCTTCGCGATCGTTATCGGGTTCCAGGATGACGGTCATGCCTTCACGAAGACTTTCCGAGAAGCCTGATTCAAAAGCACCTTCCACAATCAGGGATTTGTCGTTGATTACCTGCAGGATGGATTCGCCATTGCGAACGCTGTTGCCCACCTTCTTATAGACTTTGATGACTTTTCCAGGGATACGCGATTTGATCTGGAACAGCGCATGCTGCCGTTCGACTTCGATAAGCCGGGCTTGTTCAAATTTCTGTTCACTTTTGGCTTTGACAATGTCATGCTGAGCCTGATTGCGGCGGGCAAGTGCCAGATCAAGTTCAGACTGACTGGTGGCGCCGGTTTTGATCATCTGTTCCTGGCGAGCGACTTCCTTGACATAGACCTCCAGAGCATTTTCAGCTGCCTTGATCTTGGATTCACTGATTTCACCAGCCTGGATGCGCTGCGCATCAAGTCGAGCTTTGGCGAGAATGTCTTCGAGGATTACCAGAGTATCGCCGGGCTTTACTTCACTGCCAATGCCTTTAGGAATTTCAAGAATCGAGGCATTGGCATTTTCGACTTCAAAGGTGAGATCCATTTCCTCTTTGGGTTTGAGTTCGGCAGGAATGACAATGGCGCCACCAGTTTTGATGCTGCTGATCATTTCGCTGGTGGTGGTGACATTGACGACAGGCGATTTGGCCGCATCAAGCGGGGTAGCAACGACCTGTTTCGCAGCTTCCTTCTGCATGGTCTGAATCAGTTTGTTATCCTCAGCCTGGCCTTTGTAATAAAAGACCGCTGCCAATCCTGCGAGCACCAGAAGTACGAAGCCAACAAAACGCCACATAAGTCACCTGTCGATATCTGTGTGTTGGGGAAGAGTGTTTCGAATCCACATTAAAAGACAATGTGTTCGAAGAAAAACTCCCAGAGTTGATAAAACCAGACATAGCCGATGGAACGCTGGCCACAATTGACCTTGGCCTGCACCATGACTTCGACCGGCATGCCATCACCTTTGAGCTGTTCGATCTTGGCACGCAGATCGTCGCCGATTTCCACGCGGCATTTGAGCACCACTTCGCTTTCGGTGATATGACTCACCATGCCACCCATGCCATTTTCATTAAGCGTGCCCTGGTAGTAGGTATTGGGTTCGGTGCTGATCCAGAGTCTGACATCGAGTTGCCGTTTTTCTGACTGATTCAGTGCTTCACGGATTTTGCCAATGTGGGCTTCAGGAATATTGAGCTGTACTTCCCAGGCACCATCGATCTTGGCGACTTCGAGCAGCTTTTCACCCGGCTTGACGGTCTTGCCTTTCAGATCGGTAACGTCGAACGTGGTGACGACGCCATCAATCGGTGAACGTACGGAGAAGAGATCGCCGCCAGTATACTTGGTGAAGGTTTCAAGGGATTCCTTGGCCTTGCGCATGTTGGATTCGCTTTCAATCAACATGCCCCGGTATTGATCCTGCTGTTCAAGAGATAAGCCAGGTTGATTGAGTGCTGCCGCCGCCCGTGCCCGCATTTTGCTGTTGGTATCGTAATCGCTGCGAAGCTCGATCATTTTGGCACGGAGGTCTTTGGAATCGATTCGCAGCAGTTCCTGTCCGACACTGACGCGGTCGCCATGGCGGACCATGGGTTCGGCTTTGCCTTCAAACATGGCCGTGATCGTATGCCTGTCTTTGGGCACCAGGTTACCCTTGGCAAAAAGGCGCAGTGGCCAGGGGATGAGTACCAGGGCAGCAACAAGCAGTGCTGCAGCAGCTGCAATCACCATGGCCCAGGTGCCACGTTTGCCACGTAAGGAATCGCGGATGTTGGCAATAGGTAGCAAGGCCCATCGGAAGGGGACCCGGTGATGCTCCAATACGTTGTACATCGCTGGGGCCGAGTGCTTGATCAGCACATCGATGCGTGCCAGCAATGCTTCTGCAGTCAGATTTGGTTCGAAACACTCGATGACCATGGCGGATCGGCAGGGTCGTTCCTTGTCTTCGCGGTCATCACGGAGCGGAGCGACAATCAGCATCTTGCTGTTGCTTTCCGCCAGGTATTTATCGAGTGCTGTCAGAACCTTGGGGGGCAGTGTTTCATCCCGTTCACCGTTGTAGACCAGTCTGTCGTTCCAGACCAGGACGGCATCGCATAACTGTTTCATGCACTGAATCAGACTGCTGCGCTTTTCGACGACATCAGCCCCACTGACCGCTTCGATCTGCGTGTTGCCACCCAGACGGCTGGCTACACTGATTCGATCAACCGCGAGAAGCCGTCGGCTTTCGTTGACCATCACGAAAGTGGCTTCGCGAAGGTTCAGCGTACTGTGAATCTGCTTGGTGAAAGCTTCGAGTTGTGTCCAGACCTGCTGCTGACCAAGGACAGTGCGGAACTGCTGATTGCGGAAATAGTTGCCTGCGTAGGAGCACATGTCTGTCATGAACTGCAGGAAGCCGCGGATAGCCGCCGGGTTGCGGTTCGGCTCCAGGGCAACTTCCAGGATGCCCTGCACCTGTCGTTCAATGACAATGGGAGCGAGGAGCAGGATCATATTGGTGAGGTTAGCCGGGGCAGGGGCGCCTTCCATCAAGCCAGGCCCGCTCTTGGGAGGCATGGAAATGGGTTTACCCTGCTCGATGACAGCACGGAGCACCTGATCGTGGCTGGCGCGAGCGCCCTCAATGTTATCGAGATTGAGATCTGCAATGCCAATCTGGTACTGCTGTTGCAGATTGCCCTGGGGCGTGCGCAGCCAGATGGCGCCAACATTGGTGGCCAATGCGAGCAGGATACGCTGGAGAAACTCCTGACCAAACTCAGGAGGACTCATGGTCGATTCGGCAAGGCGGGCGATTTCCTCAATCAGTTGATTGATCTGCTGCCTTTTCTCTTCAACCGGATCGATGGGGTTCGCACTCACTGGCTTTCCTCCGGATCGCGAACATGCGAAAACGCATGCCTAATCTGCCGAAAGTGACTATACGGGTTGTGAGAAGCTGCGCCAAGCACAGCCTTCGTCGTTAAATCCGGAACAAACCACCTGTTTGGTAATTTGCGTAATCTGGTCAATCATGTTCCAGATAGAAACATTATCACCATTAAGTCTCATTTTCGCACTTAATTCTTTTGACGGAAAGAGCAAGCGCATAGTTCATTCCGATGCAAAGAGAGTAATTGGCAAGTTGTGCCGGAGAGCGAAACCATGATGTTGAATCGAAACCTCCTAGCCTTGGCATGTGGGCTGTTAGCGAGCAGTGCAGCCTGGTCTCAGGAGTATACTTCTACCTTTGCAACTATTGGCCGGCAGGAAGAGTGTCCGAAGGCACATCGCATTTGCGACAAAATTCATGATAAGTTCGACCGCTTTCCCTGCTGTGGTTACGGCAAATCCCACAATGAAATGGGGGTTCCGGGCTTTCGGGGCACCAGCGTTTTTCTGTGGGGCAGCAGTTGCGAGTTCTTTGTGGAACCCTGTCGCACTCCACCGACACGAAAACAGGTTACCAGGGAACGCAACGCAGCCCAACGCATGTATGATGAAATGTTTGGTAGCAGTGGTTCGTGTACCAGTTGCGGCCAGTAACAGTTACGAGTAGATAAATAAAGAGCCCACCAGAAACTGGTGGGCTCTTTGTGCATGAGTGCAACTGCTTATGGAGCAGTGATGTTGATGTTGTAGTTGCCCCAGCCATTGTTATAGCCCGCAACGGCGAAGTAGTAGGTGATACCTGCTCCTACTGCGATATTGACTGTTTCACTGGCACCTCTGGTACGGGTGACACCCTGACCAATCTTGGTGA
This sequence comes from Planctomycetia bacterium, assembly GCA_016795155.1. Lineage (NCBI taxonomy): Bacteria > Pseudomonadati > Planctomycetota > Planctomycetia > Planctomycetia bacterium. The sequence goes on from JAEUIE010000002.1 coordinate 138,057, forward strand.
GAGCGGTCGGTGACCCGTTTTTGGAGCGGTAAACATAGAGGTCAATATCACCGGCACTAGTCGCAACGTCTACATTGATGGTCAAAATTCCAGCGCTGGTAGCAGTGAACTTGAACCAATCGCGGTCCTGGGCACGGCCAGCCTGAGGCTGTTTGATCTGCAGGTCGTCCACACTCGTTGCACCAGTGGGAAGAGTTCCGAGATCGAAAGCCCGATTGGAAGTTTCATTCGGCTCATAGAAGTTATCGTTGCTGCCATTGCCACCAGGAGGTGGTGGAGGTGGAGGCACATTGGTGAAGTCAGGTTGTGTAAAATCTTCCTGCAGAGTCCAGGGTACAGGAGGATTTTCAGCAGGATCATCAGGATCGGGTGTAGCAGCAATAGCACGCACACCCAGGCCACGCCGTGCCATGGCATCCCATATTTCCCGCTGATAGGCGCCACCGTACTGGAACTGGTCAGCTGCTACCAAGGCATTACGTGCTTCGATAGAGCTCGGAGCAAAAGGCGTCAATGCCATAGCGGCTACAACCAGCTTGAATGCACGATTATTACCAGCATCGCCATTCAGCATGTCTGCATTGTAGCCGTAGTTTTCCGTCATGTTCAGAGTGAAGTCATTCAGAGCATTCGCCCAGATTTCGCCCATGGTGTAATAGGAGTAGAATCCGTTGCCATCGCCATGGGACGATTGTTGTTGATCAAAATCGGAGTAGGTATAGGGGCTGATAACCTGGTTATAGCTATAGGGGTAATTGCGGATGCCATTGCCAGCAGCATTCTGACCCTGGACCCAGTTTCCAACTGTTTGTCGAGTTGTTTTGTTGTCAGTTTGCTTCTGACCGAGAACAAGAGCCATATAGTCGGCCCAGCCTTCGCCCAAACCTCGACCTTCAAAAGTTTGTGATAACGAACCTGCGTATTGAGGACCTCCTACCAGACGTGTGGAGAGACCATGTCCCAGTTCGTGGAAAATGATATCGTTGTCAAGGTCGGTGTCACGTACACCTGCAGAACCGGCCCAGATGAAGAAGTGTGTTCTTGGTGCAATACCGTCTGGGGTTGGTGCAAAGAATGCATTGTTGGAGTAGCCGATTTGTGACCCCGACTGGGCAAATGCCCGAATTGGATCATTCTGTGAGGTAGTGGGGCCTCTGCCGTAATTATTCTGCTGGAAATTCCCCGCAACTTCGTTGAAACCAGCCCGATAAGTTACGTCATGGAAGTAATTGACTGCGTAGAACAACTGTGTGGTAGCTGAATTGGAATAAGAATTCGGATGCAGTGCTACATTCAGTGGGAAGTCGTAGTTATTGCCACCGACACCAAATGCCGGAGTACCATTTAAAATTGGTGGATCAGCTTCATGATCGGCAAGAGGTGCCCAGATGGTAGAAGTATTGTTACCACGGGTGTAGAAGTACTCAGCACCGGTTCTCCCGTTGATGTCATGCCAGCCGTATGGGGAAGCCAGGGGGTCAGCAGGATTCACCACAAGTGTTCGGGAACCATCTCCCGGATTGGACACAGGTGCCTGGAAAACGCGATAGCTGTCGCCAGCAACCCAGTTAGTCCGGTTCCAGGCTTGCCCGGTTACAGCATCAATGTTGTACTCAAACATGTAAGCTGAGCCGGGAATAAAGATACGGGTATTGTAAACCAGCCTGGTTTCACCGGGGCCGATGGGCAAATATTGCAGACTCACCGGAATTGGATCGATGGAGATGCTGGCATTGATAAAGGTAGGAACCTGTTCAACACCTCGTGGAGTGGTGCTGGCGAGAGTACCTCTGACTGTGAGGCCAGCATCCTGGGCTGCACGCAGAATAGCTTGTTGAGCTGTCAGTACTGGAGTTGTGGCATTGATTGTACTTGAAACATTCGGAATCATGCCATTGTTGAGAATCACCAGTGAGCCATCTGCCCGGACAGCAGAGCCGGAGTTGGTTCCGATGACAGGACGATTGTTGACATATTGCTGTAAGTGAACGATGCCACCACCAGTGCTCCAGTTGTACGAGCCAACATCTCGGAGGGTGTTGACGTCAGTTGCGGAGATGCCAAGGAATTGAGCGTTTTGTGAGATAAAATCCTTGGTGATGTTGATCGCAGAGCCGACGCGTGGTCCAGTCAGCGGAGACGAAAGATTTATCATGCTGCTCGGTATGCCGAATACCGAGTCAACGGTATAGTTGAGATCCGTTGCAGTCTGCCGGAGAAGAGCTTCGCCCTGCAACTGTGAGGCATTCAAAGTGGAGATTGGTGCGTTCTGTCTTAGATCACTGCGAGTGTCGTATCCACCACTGTCGCCATCGGCTAACTTATAAATACTATTGGGGGAATTGTTAGTGTTATTAGCTGGAGGCGTGGGAGTCTTTGACGTAGATGGCAGGATACCTACTCCGCCAATGCTCGTCTTGATGCTGTTAGACAAAGATCCCAACGAGCTTGAGCCACTACTTTGTGTACTGGATGCGGCATTGATCAGATTAGTCAGGTTTTGAACTGCCTGTTCAAAGGAGTCTTTCCGGAAGGTCATGTTGGTTCCGGAAGACTGGTTACTTAATGAAGTGTCGATTACTGACCCTGATTTGCTCTGGCTTGGTTGGCTGGTACGGTTAAAAATACCGTTGACCAACTGTTTGGCTGCAGCTCGTACCAGATCGAAGTTGTCTTGTACTGAAGTGGAAGTAGTGGTTCTCAGGGAAGCAACTGCGTTGTTAACTGCAGTGCTGGTAAGCAGAGGAGACTTCTGGCCGGAGACGGCAAAGGGAAGTTCGATTCCCGAGGGGCCGAGAATCATATTCCCCGGTATCGAACGATCTTCCAGGGTCTCAATATTGGGTTTATAACGGTTTAACTGAGACACAAGATTGGCTGATCGCTGTACTCGCATGACGTCTCTCTCCACAATAGCTGGTGCGGTTGGTCATCCTGACAAAGCGGAAAGGCACCAACAAAAAAGATGGGCCACGAAGATAAAGCTAACCGCCTGCCACGACCTCGCAAGTTAAAATGTGGGAAATACCCTGAGTTACCGGCCCGAAAAGCTCCACTATTCCGCAAACCATGCGTAACTCTGAGAAACTCTCTGAATCATGCAACATCCTCAGGATTTTTCCTTAAGTCTCTAGACGCATAAGAGGGGCGATTAGTTCCAACATTCAATGCGCCAAGTTCAGCAGTCCCATTATGACAAGGCATGAATCAAAGTGCAAGCGCCACTTTGGATGTTCCATATCTTTATGTTTACCAAGCCGATTTCTGAAATGATAGCACTACTATAATGTTCATATCTCCTTGCAGCAGGATCACGACATGAAGTATCAACTCTCCACGATCCTCATACTCTGCCTGGCTTTTCCTGAACCGATTCTGGCTCAGGCTCCGGAAATTACGCCGCAGCAGGTTCGCGAAGCCATCCAGAAAGGCATCGATTTCCTGAAACGTACTCAGGATAACCAGACCGGGAATTGGGAGAGATTTAACGCTGCTCCGATTCAACTAGGCGACTACACAGGCGGAGTTACGGCACTGGCCACGATTGCACTGCTGGAATCGGGAGTGCCACCCTCTGATCCTGTCATGAAAAAGGCGCTCGATTATCTTGAGAAATTGCCTCCGAAGAAGACCTATGTGGCCAGCCTGCAGGCGATTGCCCTTTCGCAGGCTGACCCGCAGCGATACGGGCCTAAGATCAGGGAAATCATTGATTGGCTGATCCAGGTGGCCGATGCATCGGCTCAAGGCTCTATGATTGCCTGGGGTTACCCCATGGGAGGAATAAACCGGCCTGATCATTCCAATACTCAATATGCCGTGCTGGCATTGCGAGAGGCTCATGCAGCGGGAATCACGGTGAAGCCTGAAATCTGGCAGAAGGTCAAGAAGATGTACCTGGCGAGCCAGAATGCCTCTGGAGGCTGGGGTTACAACATCGAAGGCGATGGCAGCGAGCGGCTGACCATGACATCTGCTGGAGTTTGTGGGCTGCTCATCTGCGATATGAGTTTGCCGATTATTCAAGGCCCACCCAATGCCGATGGCGAGTATGCCAACTGTGGAATGCGTGATGTCGACAACGAAAAAGCAATCGAGCGGGGATTAAGGCAGATTGGAAACAAGTTCAACATCGATATTGGCCGTAATATCTTTCAGGGCACCTCGTTTCCCTTTTACAACATTTATGGTATCGAGCGTGTAGGCCGTTTTTCCGGTCTTCGATTTTTCAATCGTGGTGGCACCATGATTGACTGGTATCGTCAGGGGGTTAAGACGCTGCTGGCTGTACAAAGTCAAGCAGGGAAATGGGAGAGCAGGGCACTCATCGATGGCGATCCGGTACTGGCGACCAGTTTCAGCCTGCTGTTTCTGGCCAAGGGCAAGATGCCTATTCTGGTACAAAAGATCGCACATGGCCCCACGCCGCGTGGTTACACTGGCAACTGGAATATTCATCACAATGATGTCAGGAACCTTACCGATTTCTGTTCCAAGCAGGTTTTCAAGAAAGAGAACCGAGCGGTACCGATGACCTGGCAGATTTTTGATGCAGCCCGGCAGGCTGTTGGTCGCGATGTTTCTCAGGATGTCATCCTGCAAGACCTGTTACAGGCCCCGATCTGTTACATCAACGGCAGCGAAGCACCCAAGTTTTCCGAGGGAGAGAAGACACTGCTCAAACGATATGTCGAGCAGGGTGGCTTCATTCTGGCAGAAGCCTGTTGTGGTAGTGGTGACTTTGATCAAGGATTCCGGAAGCTTTGCAAAGAGCTGTTCCCTGATCGTGAGTTGACACCATTGGCAGCGGGGCATCCTATTTGGAATGCGGCATTTCCGGTTGAACCAGGCAGCTTTTCACTGCAGGGAATTGACCTGGGCTGCAAGACATGCCTAGCTTATGCACCCAAGGGTATTTCTTCGCACTGGGAAGCCAACCTGCACAAGGAATTCCCTAAGACCAAATTGGCGTTTCACCTTGGTGCCAACATCGTGGCATATGCTACGGGTCTGGAGCCGCCGGAAGACAAGCTGAGCAAGAAAACGCTGGTTCAGAATGAAGAATCAGCCATCCAACGAAACTTCCTGCAGATTGCTCAGGTCAACTATGGCAGCAAGAACTGGCAGCCTGCCCCTAATGCCATGCGCGTGCTGATGACGGAAGCCTCGAAGCAGGGTCTGGATGTTATTCTGCAGACCAAAGCACTGACGTTGGATGATGCAGATTTATTCAATAGCAAGTTTCTGTACATGCATGGCCGGGGTGATTTCACCTGGACGGAGGAGCAATCGAAGCGGCTTCGCGGGCATCTTGAGAATGGCGGGGCACTGCTGTGCGATGCCTGCTGTGGCGACAAGACTTTTGACAAGCGATTCCGCGAGAATATCAAAGCTACTTTCGGAAGAGAACTGGAGGCTATTCCTATCAGTGATCCACTCTATTCCAAGCGCGTCAGCGGGAAAGAGATTCAACGACTCAATTGTCGAACGGAATCGGGCAAGGCTTATGCTCCGATGGAGCCTGCGCTGGAAGGGATAAGGCTGGATCCCAAAGACCCCACCAGTCCCTGGGTGGTGATGTACAGCAAGTATGACATAGGCTGCGCTTTGGATCGCCATGCCTCAGCAGATTGCGTAGGGTATCAGCATGAGAGTGCATTGGAACTGGCCATGCAGGTGCTGCTATATGCGATGAAGGAGTAATTTGTGGAGTCAGGGATGCAGAACAGATCGAACACGAATGGTGATGCGGTCTACACCTCGTTTTGCAACCAACAGAAATGGAGGCTCAAGATCAGGATCGTGTTGAAGTACATTATTGATGGTGTCTATGGTGACCGATGCGTCAAAATGGCCAGGTCTGATGTAGAAGATTCCTATCAGTGGCTGGTTTTGCTGAACAGCTAATGAACCGAAGTCAGCATCATGCGTCACAACAACTCGACCTTCGCTGTAAGCTATAGCAAGTAAGTGTGAGTCCAATTGGCCTTCCCAGCCTCTTTCGCTGACATCAATAACGTCAAATCCTATCTGGCGTAGATATGCAATTACTTCCGGAATGATGTTCTCATCAGTAAGCAGAGGAAAGTCACGGAGCTTCATGCCGGAATCCGTACGGTGGATTCGACTTCATTACGGACACGGTTGGCGGCGAATAACATCGCTTGCTTCACATCTTCTTCGGAGACATGAGGATAGGTTTCAACAAACTTCTGAATAGTGCCACCACTAGCCATGTATTCAAGAACAAATTCAACACTGAGACGTGTACCGGCAATGACAGGCTTGCCACCGAGGATGCCGGGGTTCGATGTAATGCGATCGTACATGGGTATCTCCTGCAGGATGATTGTACCCCATCAACCAGGCTTTAACAATTATCTTACTCGAAACGATGCCTGTTTTAGAACAAGGACCGACTCAACGACACCCACCTTTCGGTCTGCTCATCACCAGATACCGCAGAGGCCAGGGGATGATCAGAATCCAGGCGAGGTATCGTGTCCACTGCAGTGTCGTATTCCATTCCACAGTATGAATTGGATATGCGCTGAGGGAGTAGTTGATAAGCTTGTTGTCTTTCATAACACTGCTGAGCATGATCAGCTTGTGCCAGTCGGGAGAATGTTGAAACTCCTCGTTTGCTAATCCTTCAATGTGACGAAGGGGTTTCTGGCTGTCGAGATCACGAATGGTGATGGATCTTTTCTGGCTGTAATCCTGCGTGATGCCAACGATGCTGAAGAATTTTTCCAGGGTTGCCAGGAATGGTGAGGCAAAAGGTTTGTTCTCCTGATGAGTTACTTCGATGAGATGAGGAGGAACTATGAAAGTACCCTGCTTGAATGTCAGTCCATGCAACGGATGGCTGTCGAGTTCCTGAAGAACCTGCGATTTGGGGTCGATGCGGTAACAACGGAACTGCTGTTGCAGTGTAGAATTCGCAGGATTCGATTTGATGTAGTTATTCAGGATGATGGTATCATCCGGTAGAAACTGAACGTGGTAGGAAAGGAAGCCTTGGATCGGTTGGCTGGTGTATTGCACGGTCCAATCGCGTGTGTTGTACAGTTCAATGAGATACTTGTCTTGTGCACGAAACAGCAGCAGATAGAGGCGATCAGGAGTTAAGGCTGCGTGGAGGGGCTTCATCTCATTGACGGCGAATTCCTTGATAACTTTGCCAGTGGAAAGATTGATTATCGCACTGGGGGAAGGGTTTTGCGATTTGTTTGCGGAACCAGGTAAAGTGAATGAACTTCGCAAGGCCCAATAATCTTGTTGGTTTTTCGCTCGCTCCAGCACGAACAATAATTCGTTGGTTTTTGCTTCAATCACCGGGCCAACAGGTTTGCCATCATTGCGGGAAACGAAGCAGTTCATATAGCCTTCTGCTGAGGGTGTCTGCAGGGTAGAGAAAATGAGCAATTCTGAGTGGCTACTGCCTGCGAGTTTGTATGGTGGGTGTTTTCCTTTTACATTGACCGGCAGTTCAATCTCGATCTTCTGGAGTAGATCGCCAGCAGTCAAACTGCGTCGTTCGATGTATCGATGCACTTCTTTTGTCACCGTGTCGAAACATTCGACATAGCAGGATGACTGATCATTCAAAGCAACCTCGCCGACCAGTTGACTCGATCGCATTTCATATCGGACCGTATCGATCAGCGGCACTTGCCAGGTGGGTCTGGGAATGCTGTACCAGTAGGCCCAGGCAAAGAGGGCCAGGCCTGCAAAGATAGCCAGATCAAAATGCCAGCGGCGAAGATGTTTCAACATAGCGGCATAATCATAGCAGCAGGCGGGGCAGGTTCACTATAACAAAGCATAAGTGTTAAGTGCTTTTAATCAGGAGAAAGAGACATGTTCTGTCATATGCTGATTGGTTTAATGATGCTGGTGCCTGGGGCAGCAGCCGACGAAAAGATTGATGGCAAGCTGCTGGTGGGCAAATGGGAACCAGCCAAATTACCTGATGGTGTAGACAAACTGGTGGTGGAATACACCAAGGATAATAAGGTCACTGTGGAGGTAGAAACCCAGGGAATGAAGCTGAAATTCGAAGGTACGTACAAACTCGATGGCGATAAGCTCAATGTGAAAGTCGATGTTAATGGCAATGAGCAGGATCAGACACGGAAGATAACCAAGCTGACAACTGATGAGATGGTAACTAACGATGATGAGAAGAAAGAAGAACGGAAGTACAAGAAGGTGAAGTAGGTTTCCTGTTCACGAAATTCCATGCCCATCCATGGAAATGGATGGGCAGTTGAGTTGTTCAGTTAACAGGCAAACGACGAAGAAGGAGAAAATCATGACCATCGAATTGAAGTTGCCTGCTGAACTTGAAATATTAGCTCGCGCCCGCGCAGATGAATCCTTCAACGGCGACATGCAAGTTATGCTCGAAACGGTCCTGCGTGATTATCTGGCAAGCGATGGATACGACGAAGAACTGGATCAACTACTGTTGGAGGCTGTAAACACGCCCCTCATCCCGATGCCCCAAGACTGGCGAGAATTAATCAAAAAGAAGCAACCCGGATAAAGTCTGGCATGCTCATCCCATTTCTTTTCCAGAGTGCTGTTGTAGACATTCAGGGACTTCATGCCTATTTTGAGGAACGGCAAAGCGCACCATTGGCTGAGCGATTTGTCAGCGCAGTTTTTGCTGCTATGGGCTACGTTGCAGAGTTTCCTGAAATGGGAGCTATCCATCAAACCCGCAACAAGCAATTGGTGGATGTCAGGTACTGGACAATTCGTGAGTTTCCGAACTACGTCATCTACTATCGAACCGATGGAAAGCGATTAATGGTCATGAGAGTGGTTCACGGCGCCAGAAAAGTGAACAAGTTGCTTCGAGACCTTAATTGAACAAGATTGTTTAGGAAATCAACTTGGTATTATCGCCGTATGCTTGATTAGAGGTTTAGGAACGTACCACAAACTTCTCCGTCGGCTTATCATCTTTCGCAGCAGCCATCACGCCCAGTTGAATAACGCTTCGCTGTTGTTCCTTTTCCAGATAGCCTCGGCCTTTCTTGACATTGACATGATCCCATGCCAGGCGTTCGGTGGTTGGCCTTTGGCGGTGAACGAAGAAATCGAAGTCGATGCACAGGTCCATCACTACCTGCCACCAGAGTTCGGGACGGAAACACTCGCTCCAGGCATCGAGCCTGGCTCCGCGTCGATAGGCTTCCAGAATCACCTGGGCAATGCGACGATCACCTCGTGTCAGCAATCCTTCGAGCATGCTGCAATCCAATCCATGTTGTTTGATCTTTACCCAGCGAAGGGTGCATTTGCTTCGCATGTATTTGCCCGCCCATTGCAGGTATTCACGGGTCTGCATGCCATTCCACTGGTACGGCGTGTGGGGCTTGGGAACAAAGTTGGAAACCGCAGCGACCACTTCAACGAACTTCCCGGTAACTTCCTTGCCGATGCGTGAAATGGTTTCAGCCATCTCAACAATGCCTTCGAGATCAACGGGGCGTTCGCCTGGCAGACCAATGAGGAAGTAGAGTTTGACATGCTTCCAACCGAGTCGGAACGCTTCGCGACAACCGGCGAATAAATCTTCGTTACTGACCGGCTTACGAATCTGTTCCCGCATATCGTTGCGGGCGACTTCGGGAGCCAGCGTCAGGCCTTGTTTTCGGGCACCTTTGATGAGTTTGGGCAGGTTTCTGAACTGGTGATTAACCCGCAGTGAAGGCAGAGAAACGTTCACACCTAGAGGGTTGAACACTTCGTGCATCCGCTGGACAAGTTGTTCAAATTCAGGGTAATCGCTGCTGGATAGACTCAGCAAGCTGATTTCGTTGTAACCCGTATTCCGGTAGCTTTCCAATGCTGATTGCACGATGCATTCGACGCTGCGCGTGCGAAGCGGACGCTTAATAACAGTGCTCTGGCAGAACCGGCATTGCCAGGGGCAGCCCCGCATGATTTCGATGGCAATGCGGTCGTGGGTGGTTTCAACGAATGAAACAATCGGAGCTAATGGAAGCTGGTAGTCATCAAAATCACGCTGGATGGCCGCAGCGGTTACTTCGAGAGGCACATCAGGCCGAGTGCGATGCATGGCAGCCAGGGTGCCATCGGCATGGTATTCGGGTTCGTAAAAGCGGGGAGCGTACAGGCAGGTGAGTGCTGAGTCTTGACTGCTGAGTCCTGAGACAAGTCGTGCGATCAATTCTTCACGGCTAACTGGGTTTTCGGAAAATTGGTTTTGCTCTTTCAGCGACATCCAGCGGTGCATGAGTTGGGGGAGGATATCTTCGCCGTCGCCGATAACGAAGACATCAATGAATGGTGCAAGGGGTTCCGGATTTTGTGCACCGGGGCCACCACAAATGACCAATGGATGTTCGAGTGTGCGATCAACGCTATGCAGCGGTATCTGGCCAAGATCGAGCATGGCCAGCACATTGGTGTAACAGATTTCATACTGCAGGCTGAAACCGAGCAAGTCGTATTGATGCAGGGGAGTGTAGGATTCCAGGCCATAGAGTGGGAGTTGGTGTTTCCGGAGTTGGTGTTCCATATCGAACCAGGGCATGAAACAGCGTTCGCAGGCCCACTGCGGATCGCGATTCATCTGGCTGTAGAGAACCTGCATGCCGTGATGACTCATTCCCAGTGAGTAAGTGTCTGGGAATGCCAGGCATAAGGTGCCACGAACAGAACGATGATCTTTATGCACACTGTTCAATTCGTTGCCGAGGTACTGAGCTGGTTTCAATACACGCAACAGTAACTTCTGGATGGACTGTTTGAGTGCCTGATTGGTCATCGTTGACTTTCAATGCGGGACAGTGACAAATCCATTGTAAGCAAATACGCGAGACATCAAAAGTCAGCAGGGAACTATTAAAATCAATCAGTTGGTAAAGTCTAGGATGATAGTGAAACTGGGCAATTTGCGTTGCAGGTTGATTTAATGATGTTATCGTTGCCTGCATACGAAGTAAATTGTGTAAAGATGAGTAAAATAACGGAAAGTTCTAATTTTCTGGTTGACACATGCTCCCTGAACGTTAGATTGTACCACTGAGACTTGAGTTGTCCCCATCGGCTCAGGTTGCCCAAAGGAGTATTATACATCATGAGGACGTCATTCATGTCATCATTGCGTTGGGCATTGGCAGCAGTGCTAGTGACGGTAGGAATTCAGTCATCCATAAGTGCTCAGACCGTTTTCTTTGATAACTTCCAATACGCCAATCCAAATGGCGCTTTGCCTTTTACCACGACTTATGGACACATTGCGAACACGGTTCCCAATGGATTGGCACCTCTTGGCAGCTTCATGATCTCCAATAACATCGCTGCTGATCTGGGTGGTGGCATTGCCGCTCACGAAATTATTCCCGTTGCCGGTGACGGCAATCCCAATTTCTTCGATCACACTTTCGGCAATGCCGAAGGCCTCTATATGGCAATCAACGCCAGTGGTGCTACCAACATTTACGGCCGCAGTGGCATCGCTGTAACTCCCAACCAGGAATACCGATTCAGTGTATGGCTGAATTCCTGGACTAATCTGGATGGCTTCTTTGGTCAGTTGGATGTCCAGATTACTGGAAACAACACTGGTCTGCTTGCTGCTAATCCTGTACTGGTGGCACCGACCGTTGGTGATTATCCAGCTTGGGGTCAAAACTGGACCGAGCGTACCTTTGTCTTCAATGTTGGTAATAACGATACCATTTCATTCGAAATGATTAATCTGTTTACCAACGCACTGGGTAATGACTACCAGATTGATGACATCAGCATCGTTGCTGTACCTGAACCCAGTGCCATAGCACTAAGTGGATTGGGTCTTGCAGCTGTTGGTGCAGCAGTTTACAACCGTGTTCAGGCTCGACGTCGACGCAAGCTGCGAGCCAAGCAACAAGCTGAAGCGCAAATCGCTTAATGCTCATGATGAGTTTTAACACAGCCGAGAGTTTCTCCTCGGCTGTTTTCCTGCGCTGACAACTTGACCGGTTCCGGTAATTATGTGACCATGGACGTTAACGTGAGGAAAGACCATGTATCAGTCCTGGCTATCTCTATTCATCCTGCTGCTGGTTAATGTTCCTGGCATATGCCAGTCGGGGAAAGCAGTACGTCTGGAATGGAAGTTCAAAGAAGGAGAAAAGTTCTGGGTAGACACGCAGACCAAGATTGAGCAGTCGGAGAAGTTCAATACCCAGGTTGCAGCCAATATTGTGCATATGCGTACGATCACCAGTTATCTGGTCAAAAAAGTTACTGAGAACAACTCTATTGAACTTGAAGCAAAAATTGAGTCAATGCAGTATCGCAACAATCAGACGCCTGACAGCGAAAAGATGTCGACGCTGTACAGCAGGCTGCAAGGCGCCACATTCCGGCTGATACTGGGGGCAGACCTGCAGGTACAAAAGCTGGAAGGGTACAACGAATGGCTGCTCAAGCTCAGTAACATGATTCCGGTATCAGAAGTAGATCGCATCAGGGCGCTGATGCCGGAAGCGGATCTCCGCAATGCCATCAGTGAGGGGTTCGGATTTCTTCCGGACAAGGATGTCACCTTGAACCAGACCTGGAAGAAGAAGACTGACTTGAACCTGGCACCGGCAGGAACGCTGACGACGAACCTGACCTATACCTATCGCGGTACAGATAAAGGAAAAGAAAAGATAACTATCGATTGTAAAGAGCAGGGTAAGTTTACCATGTCACCCGGGCTGGCCACTCCTGGTACGCAATCGGAATTTGTGATGGATAACCGGACAGGAACCATCTTGTTCAATAACCAGACTGGGAAGATGGAACAGGCGGAACACCAGTATCAGACACGGGGTACGATACTTCTGCCGGCATCGGTTAATTCTGCTCCAGCTACCATGCTGGTCATCAACAAGATACATGTCTGGCAATCTGTTTCACCAAAGCCACCGTCAAAATAGACCAGTAATTTTCGAGCCAGCCAGCACACTTCAGCGTAGCATGAAGAGTAAGTTGTCAGATCGCATGAGGGATCGAACGTGTGGAAATTCTGGTTTGCATTAATCTTCGGCACCATCGTCATCTCTGCTGGCTTGACCTATCTCAAGCTGCATCGAGGCGCACAGACTCTTGATTTCCCGGCACCTGCAGAGAAGTCCAAACACCCGCTGGTGGAATTCCTGCCCGTCAGCGAAAGCAAGTACAAGATGGAAACCTCGGCGAATGTGGTTACTATCACTGTTCCCGAATCGACCATCGATCAGGTTGAGGAAGTCAGTTTCAAGGCACTCAATAAAGGTGAAGCAGACTTGGAACTTTCACTGCTGACCAAGTCGTGTACTTGTGCAGATGTATTGATTGATGATCAGCGTATCAGCGGAACATCGCACATGACAAAGATTGCACCGGGGAAATCGGCTGTCATCAAGATCATATACAAGCTCAAACAGGAGCAGACACCTGCCAAGGCTGGTGAGAAGGTACGATTGAAGGCGATCTTCTACCATAACGACGAGCGTTATGTAGATAACCTGCATTTTGAGATCGTTACGGCAGTAAAACCTGCTAAGAACTGATCCAGTTCACCGACAACAAAATCATGGATGCTCTAAGGAAGGAGCAGAGATGCAATTGATCAAACCAGCCCGAGGCATGGATATATGTCTCATTGCCTGCGTTCTCTGGTCAGCGGGATGTAATCAGTCAACTAACCCGTCATCGGTTGCAATCACATCAGCTTCTTCTCCAGTCTCATCACAAACCAATGCACTGGATGGAGTCAAAAAGTTTTCACCAGGCAGGGCGTTTGCTGGTGGAGCCTGTGATCTCTGCCTGATTCTTTCCGGACAGATGTATGGGTATCTGCAGCCTTGCGGCTGTTCCCGTCCTCAGACTGGTGGTCTGGAACGACGCCAGGAACTGATGAATCGCTTGAGTGGGCATGGCTATGCCCTGTCGGCGGCAGATCTGGGTGATCTGGCACCCAAGGAGCAGGCAGGGCCGCAAAACCGCTGGAAGTATGAAATGGCGGTCAAGTCGCTCAAGGCAATGTCCTATGCAGGAATGGCGCTGGGGCCAACCGAACTGGCTATGCGACATGATACTGCATTTGATCTGGCTCAGAACTATCAGCCACCGATCATCCTGGCTGCCAATTTGTTGGACCCCGAAACGCAGTTTCCGGATATGTTCAAACCCTGGGTGATGGATGATCCACGCAGAGTGGAAGACAATGTGAGCATGGTGGGACGAGTTGTTTCGCTCTTGGCCTGTCCAGTACCTGGTGTACAGATGGCGGTTGGATTTCAGGTCACCAGTGGCAGACCTCGAGTTGGCTACCTCGGACTGGTGGGTGGCAGCATTATCGATGATTGCAAAGCCAAGAACTATGAGGCGAAGTTCAGTGCGCCTGCCGATGCCTTGAAAAATGTTCTACCTGCCTTTCAGGCGGCACATCCTGAGGTCAGGATTTTGCTCTTTCAGGGAAAACGTGAAGAAGCTGAGACTTTGTTGAACCGTTTTCCCAAGGCATTTGACCTGGTGCTCTGCAGGAATGATGCCAGCGATGGTGTCGCACCATCGCTGCCCATCAAGCATGATTCAGGCACGCTCATCATCATGGTGGGGCACAAAGGGCGCACCGTGGGTGTGGCTGCTTATCGGCGAGGCAAGCCTTTAGAATACCGTCTGGAAGAATTGGTGGAAGAACTGGAATTGCCCGACAATAAGACAAATGTTTGTCGGGAAATCATGAAGGAATATGTCTGGGGCGTGTACCGCAATAACTATATGAACGATGTGCCGAAGATATCGCATCCGTTTCAACTCGATCCGGAACTCAAGGATGCAGTATTTGTCGGTGCAGCGAAATGTCGTGAATGCCATCCGCAAGCGCATGCTCACTGGTCTGCTACCCAGCATAGCCACGCCTGGGAGAACTTGATCAAGTATGGTCGACCAATTGCAGAGGTTCCTCAAAAAGATTCAACCATGAAGATGATTGGCAGGCAGTATGATCCGGATTGCGTCAAATGTCATGTGACTGGCTATGGCTACAAGGGTGGGTTTGAAAGTGCTGAAAAGACACCGCACCTGTTCGGTAACGGCTGCGAAAACTGTCATGGGCCGGGCAGCCTGCATGCCGGTCAGCCGAGCAATCCGGTTTTTCGCAAGCCAATGTTCCTGTCGATGGAGGATAAAAAGAAAACCGGTGAGATGTGCATGAAGTGTCATGATCTGGACAATGATCCGCACTTTGATATTGCCAAATGGGAGAAGATTAAACACGGACGAGAGAAATGACACCATGCTGATCCTGGGTATGGCTTTGTTGATAAGTGGAGATGATGTCCTTTCATGGCCTGAATACAGTCCGAAAGACGGGAGTTTCACAGCACGGTTTCCCCAGGCACCACAGGAACGGGCCAGTCGTACAGGGAAAACCTGGCAACATTCCGAGAAAGATCGAGTGTACAATGTAGCTCGTTCGCCTTTGCCTGGTGGCGAAGGTGCTTCACCCGCAGATATTGAATCAGCTTTGAGTAAGGTGCGGGATAACATCAAGCAGCGGGTGGAGGCGAAGTTGAAGTCTGAGAAAAGGCTGAACCATCGCGGCATACCGGCACGTGAGTTCCTCTTTGAGTTGCCGGAAGGAAAGGGACTTTTGCGATTGCGATGTTTTGCAGTGAAAGATGAAGTCTGGGAGATCAAAGTCGGTGGACCGAAGGAATTTGTATCAGGCAAGCAGGCCGATTTATTTCTTGAAGGGCTGAAAGTCAAATAACATGGCATCGCGCATACCTGTCAAAGTGCATCGACGAGTCAGCCTGGTTTATACGGATGATGCCTTGCTGGCAGAGGAGCTGCTGGCACGCAAAAAGCTGGCAGAGGAGATTCTGGGCCGGCTTACACCACAGGTACTGCTGCTGCGACCAGGGAAAATACAAACGGTCGTGGAAGAACTGAAGAAAATGGGGCACTCGCCACGGGTGCTTTAAGATGATTCTGAGTTAGTATGTGGATTGGTTGTGGCCGGTCGAATCAGCGAAACAAAATAGACAAATAATAAGGCTGTCAACGCTCCGGATGAATCGATCAGTACATCCCAGACGCTGCCTGTTCGCTGATGGCTGATGAAGCCCTGCTGCAGTTCATCCAGGCTGGCCCAGATGATGGTGGCAACAAGGGCGATCAGGAACCATGACCACTTCCATCGGGTAGCTGAATCGCCTCGTAGGGCACGAAGCCAGAGATAAGCGAGCAGGGCGTATTCGAGGAAATGTGCGGTTTTACGCAGTAGGCCTTCGCCACTACTGATGGTGGGTACGTCAGGTCCTTCGCCAAAGAAAAGTCGCTTGATCCACCGGATGATGGGTTGCGTATTTTCGCTGGAGAAGAGATCCGTTCCCAGCGTCATGGTCACCGCCATCATGAGGGCAACCATGATCCACTGGAATCGGGACTGTGCTTTCAAATGAGCCATTAAGTAATGTTAATGGTCACCGTGGCGATATTCGAGACAAGGCCCAGATTATCTGTAATGGTGTAAGTGAAGCTGTCGGTAGGTGATGCTGATCCGTTATGCATGTAAGTCACGGTGCCGTTGTCATTGACGATAATCGAACCGTGTGATGGTTGATTCACGATGATGATCGACGCCGGGTTGATGAATCCATCATCGGTGTCATTGGAAATAAGGTTGAATACCTTGACGTCGAAAACCAGAATGCTGAAGAAATCGTTTCCTGCTACAGGAGGCTGGTTACCGGCAGTGATAGTGATATTCACCTGAGCTTCGTTGGAAGTGGCGCCTTGCTGATCGTTAATGGTGTATTTGAATGAATCAGAAGTGGTTGCTGAGCCATTATGGGTGTAGGTGATAGTGCCATCGCCGTTAATGCTAAGGGTGCCGTTGGCGGGTGGTTGGGTGATGACGATGCTGTTCAGATCGAGAGAACTGTCTGCATCAGTATCATTGCCTGCCACGTTGACGACGACCGAGCCACCCTGAGTGATGGATTCCTGGTCATCGACTGCAACCGGTGCATCATTCTGTGGAGTTACGGTAATGGTAACGGTGGCAGTATTGGAGGTTGCTCCATCTGCATCTTTGATAGTGTAGGTGAAGGAATCAGAAGTGGTTTCTGAACCATTGTGGGTGTAGGAAACCGTTCCATCGTTGTTAACAACAATGCTGCCGTTGGCGGGTTGATCCACAATGACGATGCTGGTCAGATCAAGCTGGTTCTCGGCATCCGTGTCATTACCTGCAAGATTGATAACGATATTGCCACCTTCGGCAACAGTAGCCTCATCGTTGACAGCTACTGGATCATCATTGACAGGAGCGATGGTGACAGTAACCGTAGCTGCATTGGAGGTGTTGCCTTCGGTATCTTTAATGGTGTACTGAAAGGAATCAGTGGTGGATTCGGAGCCATCATGGAGATAGGTGACGGTGCCATCGTTATTCACCTGGATGCTGCCATGAGCAGGTTGCTGCGTGATGATTATGGTGGTGAGATCGAGACTGCCGTCAGGGTCGGAATCGTTCGACGCAAGATTAATGACTACGTTACCACCTTCATCGACGTTGGCTGCATCATTTACCGCTATCGGATCATCTGCTTGAGGAGTGACGGTGATGGTAACCGTGGCGGTATTGGAGGTGGTGCCCTGCGTATCCTTGATGGTGTAAGTGAAACTGTCAGTCGTGGTGTTCGAATTATTGTGGAGGTAAGTGACGGTGCCGTTGTTGTTGACCGTCACGGAACCGTTGGCAGGCTGTGCGACGATGACAATGGAGGTTAAATCCAGACTGTTTTCCGGATCAGTATCGTTGGATGCAACATTGATGATTACACTGCCACCTTCATCGACTGTGGCTGTATCATTGACTGCAACAGGTGGATCATTTACTGGCGTAATCGTGATATTAACGGTAGCAGTATTGGAAGTAGCCCCGAGGTTATCCTTGATGGTGTAGGTGAAAGTGTTCGTAGTCGTTTCTGAGCCATTATGTGTATAGGACACCGTGCCGTTATTATTCACGGTCACGGAGCCGTTAGCTGGCTGCTGGACAATCGTAATGCTGTTGAGAGCCAGAGTGCCATCGCTGTCGGAATCATTAGAAGCCACATTGATGCTGACAGTTCCACCTTCAGCTACGGTTGCGGTGTCGTTCAGGGCAGCAGGTGGATCGTTGACAGGCGTGATCGTGATGCTGACGGTGGCTTCCTGAGAAGTTTTTCCATTGGTGTTGCTGATGGTGTAGGTAAATGAGTCCGATGTGGTGTTGGATCCATCGTGCACATAAGTTACGGTACCATCGTCGTTCACGGTCACTACACCGTTGGTTGGCTCATCGACAATGACAATGGAAGTGAGGTCGAGTTGGCCAAGCAGGCTGAAATCGTTGGCAGCGACATCGATATCTACTTGACCGCCTTCGAGTAGAGTGGCTGAATCATCTCCTGCTGTGGGTAGAATCTCGCTGCTCTTGAACTGGAAGTTTTCGAGTTTGACGTTGTGTCCCCATTTGTTCCCTTGGGCAGTGAAGGTATCGTTATCCCTACCGCCATCAATGCGGCTGTGCCTGCCTATTCTGGTGTTGACGATACCGACCTGATCATCGCCGTCATTAGCGTAAATGGCTAATTCCTTGCGGAAGGAACTGTCGGTAATGGCAATGACGTCATCACCATCACCACCTTTAATAGTAGAAGGCTTCTTGGCATGCACATTATCCAGTAGCAGATAATCGTTGCCATCGCCGAGGTTGAGTCCAATCTCACGTTTCAAATCAACATTGGAAATGGTAAGCTGATCATCGCCGCCGAGCAGGTAGCCTGCGATGCCTTTGGTAACATTCCAGAAGACGAGTGGGCCATCTTCGCCGTTGATGGTTGTGGCATCGGAACCAGATTCGATTCGCACACCACCGTTGCCGATGCCTGTGATACTGATGTGGTTGGCTTCATCATCACCAGTGAAATAGAGAGTACCACCCGTGACCGAGGCAGTGATATTGCCCGCCGGTACGGTTCGACTTTCGAGATTGTCGAACGAGGGAACAAAACGACGGCGGCGGCAGTTACTCATCGGTTGAAACTCCAGGGTGCGGCATCTCAGTGTGGTTCAGACACGATGCAAGCTTTGTCAGAATACTTTGAATTAGCATCGGATAGCATACTCATGAAGTTTGACGGTTTACAAGAAGAATTGTTCCATTCAATATGCCAGACTGATGATTAACCATGAATAATCAAACGCACGGTATTATCAGAAAAACCAGCATAATCGGTATCATGGTCGCGAGTGAAGTTCCCTTTTCAAGTGCACTCTTTTTCTGTATTTCAATGGTAAGTTGAACCGTCAGCAGTCATGGACAAGCCTCTCTACCACCCCGGCTTGTGTCAAACTGTTGCGCTAGTGTATAACAACAACACTAACTGATTTTTCTCTTTAGCAGCGATACCCAAGACCATGAATTATGACTCGACAGAGCTCGATGCCGTCAGCAGTGATGAAGCAATCAATCCAGAATCTAATGGCGAATTTCATGCAGCAATGATAGACCACGATCCTGTGGAAACCCAGGAGTGGAGACAATCGCTCCAGAGTGTGGTGGAACAGAGTGGTGCCGATCGTGGACGATATCTGCTGGAAACACTGAAGGAAGAAAGCGAAAAGCTCGGCGCTGCTCCGCCATTCACTGCGAATACCGCCTACGTCAACACGATTCTGGCGGAAGCGGAGCCTGAATATCCCGGTGACCGGGAAATGGAACGGCGCATCAAAGGCATCAATCGCTGGAATGCGGTAGCGATGGTAGTACGAGGAATCAAGCGTTCCAAGGGTCTGGGTGGGCACCTGGCAACCTATGCGTCGTCGGCCACGCTGTACCAGGTAGCCATGATGCATTTCTTCCGAGGCAAGGAAGACGGTCTGGGTGGAGATCAGATTTATTTCCAGGGACACGGTTCTCCTGGCATTTATGCCCAGGCATTCCTGGAAGGAACTTTATCTGAGCAGAAGCTGATCAACTTCCGTCGGGAACTGGCGGAGGGTGGTGGATTATCGTCCTACCCGCATCCCTGGTTGATGCCGGATTTCTGGGAATTCCCGACAGTTTCGATGGGCCTGGGACCACTGATGAGCATCTACCAGGCACGGTTCAACCGTTACCTGCAGGCTCGCGGCCTGGCTGATACCAGCAATTCTCGCGTATGGGCTTTCCTGGGTGATGGTGAAATGGATGAGCCTGAATCGCTGGGCGCCATCACCATGGGTGCTCGCGAACATTTAGACAACCTGACATGGGTGATCAACTGTAATCTGCAGCGACTGGATGGACCGGTTCGAGGCAATGGAAAAATCATCCAGGAGCTGGAAGGCATCTTCCGTGGTGCCGGGTGGAACGTCATCAAGTTGCTTTGGGGCAGCGCCTGGGATGAGCACTTCGCCCAGGATCATGATGGCGCCTTGGCAAAGCGACTGATGGAAGTGGTAGATGGTCAGTTCCAGAAATATACCGTGGAAACCGGTGAATACATCCGCCAGGATTTCATTGGTGATCGGCCTGAGTTGCAGGAATTTGGCGCTCGGCTGACTGATGATGAACTGCGAAAGCTCTTCTTCAAACGAGGCGGGCATGATCCGATCAAGGTGTATGCTGCGTTTCATCAGGCTACCCATCACACAGGGCAACCTACCGTAGTACTGGCACACACCGTCAAAGGCTACGCACTGGGTGAAACCATTGCAGGTCGCAATACCGCTCACCAGAAAAAGGAAGTGGAAAAGACCGCATTGAAAGAGATGCGGGACCGCTATCATCTGCCGATTCCAGATGACCATATCGAAGAGATGCCTTTTTATCATCCGGGGAAAGAAAGCCCGGAAGTGCAGTATCTGCTGGCTCGCCGAAAGGAACTGCATGGTCTGGTGCCTCGTCGCGTTGTTCGCAATAAACCATTTGCCAAAATCGATGAAGCCAATTTCGAGGAATCCCGTAAGGGTACTGGCAAGCGTGAAGTTTCCACGACCATGGCGTTTGTCTCGATCCTGAGCCGCATGCTCAAGGACAAGGAATTCGGCAAGCTCATTGTGCCGATTGTGCCCGATGAATCGCGAACATTCGGCCTCGATCCGCTGTTCTCGCAGGCCGGTATTTACTCTTCCAAGGGCCAATTGTACGAGCCTGTCGATTCCGCTTCGGTGATGTACTACAAGGAATCGGAAAAGGGACAGATACTCCAGGAAGGCATCAGTGAAGCTGGTGGCATGTCGAGTTTTGTTGCAGCAGGTACTGCCTATTCCACGCATGCCACGAACACGATTCCGTTCTACATTTATTACTCCATGTTCGGCTTCCAGCGTATTGGAGACCTTATCTGGGCGAACGGCGATGCCCGTGGCAAGGGTTTCCTGCTGGGGGCCACCTATGGCAGAACCACGCTCAATGGCGAAGGACTGCAGCACGAAGATGGCCACAGCATTCTGGTAGCCAGCACGGTTCCCAACTGTATTGCATATGATCCGGCATTCGCTTACGAAGTGGGCGTGATCATCAAGGATGGCCTTCGCCGTATGTATCAAAAGGACGAAAGCATTTTCTATTACATCACGCTCTACAACGAAAACTACGTGATGCCGCCATTGCCCGAAGGTGTGGAGGAAGGCATCCTGAAGGGGCTGTATAAGTACAAACCCGCATTTGACCCCAAGGGAAAACTGCGGGTGCATCTGTTTGGCAGCGGTGTGATTCTTCAGCAGGCACTGAAGGCTCAGGAAATTCTCCATAAGGAATGTGGCATTGAAGCCGATGTCTGGAGTGCCACCAGTTACAGCGAACTCCGCCGCGATGCACTGGAGTGCGAACGATGGAACATGCTGCACCCGACCGAAAAGGCCAGGATTCCCTACATCAGCCAGGTGTTGGCTGCTGAGCCATTCCCTGTGGTATCGGTCAGTGACAATATGAAAGTGGTAGCAGACCAGATCAGCCGGTTCCTGCCTGGTGGGTTCCATCCGCTGGGAACCGATGGTTTTGGCCGCTCAGAAGATCGCAAAGATCTTCGCCGACATTTTGAGATTGATCCAGAATGCGTAGCGATAGCCGCGGCTTACTCGTTGTGCAAGAAGGGGCAGTTCCCGGCTAATAAGGTTGCCGAACTCATCAAGAAACTGGGTGTGAATCCGGAGAAGGTCAGTGCCCAGTACGCCTAAGTGATCGACCTCTGCTAAACAATAAAAGAAGGCCACCTGTTGCAGAACAGGTGGCCTTGAGTATTTCAGTGAACATCATCGTTCGCAGTCATTAACTTGGCGATCCTTGGCTGCTTGGCGGTTCATCATTTTTTTACCGCCAAGATGCGCCAAGGGATATCTGTAGAGACGTTAAAACAAGCGATTTTGCTCAGTTGGAGTTATGATTCGTTCTGCTGTTCTTTAGGCGGATGGAACAGGAAGAGCAGTAGAAATGCGCCGATCAATGCTGCCAGCATCGAATAGATGAAGACCGACTGGTAGTCAATAATATTGTTGAGAGAGTACATGTTCTTCAAATCGCTGCAGACGAAATTGGCAGCAATGGGGCCAATGCCCAGAATCAGCACGTTGAATAACCCCTGGGCACTGCTGCGAATATCCTTGGGGAAGTATTTGTCGACAAAGATGTAAACCGTGGCGAAGAAGAAGGCGTAACAGATGCCGTGAATCAGGATAATGCCAATGACTGCATACTTGCTGAAAGGGAAGAAGGCGAACACGGCAAAGCGCAGAGCGTGTCCCAGAACACCGATAATCAAGGTGGATTTCCAGCCCAGTCTTTTGAGCACATAGCCAAGGATCAGCATGGTAAGGATTTCAGCAATCTGGCCAATTTTCATCACAGGCCCGGCCCAGTTGGCCGGAATATGGACTTCATCCTTCAGGTAATCATAGGTCCAGAAGAAGTAGCTTTGATGCACTGCAGCATCAATGAAGGTGACGAGGAAAAGTATTAGCAGAAATGGCTTAGCCAGGAATTTCATAGCTTTGAGCCAGGCGAGTTTGTCTTCTCCTGTTGCGGGTTTGGGCGGTGTGTGAGGCAGGGTGAGGCTGAACATTGCCAGTAATAGCGAGGCAATACCAGCAACCAGAAAGACGTAACTTTGGCCTTTGGCCAGGGCATCGCCAGAGAGCGAGTGCGAAAATGCTTCACCCAGCCATTTGGTGAAGCCTACGTCAGCCAGGGCAGGCACTTTGGTCCAATCGACCAGGATGAAAATAAATGGCCAGGAAGCTACGATCCAGCCAATGGTTCCCCAGACGCGAATCGGTCCAAATTCCTTTTCCGGGTCTTTCATCGCATTGAATGCAATGGAATTGGTGATGGAGATAGTGGGTACATAGAAAAGCGAATGGACGAGCATCAGTCCGAAGAAGAGCCAGAAATCAGCCTGTTTACCAGGTTCGGGATGAAGGAAGAACAAGCCGAGGATAGCGAGGCCGCCGATCAGGTGGCTGAAAGCGAGGAACTTCTCTGCAGCGAAATGGCGATCAGCAAACTGGGTGCTGAAAAAGAGCGCTGCCAGGGCGCCGATATTGAATGCTGCAAAGAACAACGGGTTCATCCAGCTTTCGGGAAATTTCAGCCCTGGAATGTAGGAAAAGGCGATTTCAAACCATGCACCCCAGATTACAAACTGGAGGAACATCATCATGGCAAGTTTGAACTTGAGTCCGAAGGAGGAACTGGCGGGTGCATTGGACATCGCGGTCACTATCTCCGATGGGGAAATCAGCCTCAAAGAATGTATGCGGTTCGTTTACTGGATGCAATGAAAAAAAGCCTGCGGATGAACCGTAGGCTTGATAGATGATAGAATCTTAACGCTTAATTGGCAGTAGCGGTCTTTTTCATCATGCGTGCCAGGCGAGCTTTCTTGCGGGCGGCAGTGTTCTTGTGGATGACACCCTTGGCGGCAGCCTGATCGATCAGCTTCATGCTGACTTTGCTTTGGTCGGCCAGCTTGCCTGCATCACCGCTCTTAATGGCGGCTTCAAATGCCTTGTGTTGCAGCTTTAAACCCTTGGTAACTTTGCGATTACGAGTACGGCGTTCGGCACTGGTGCGCATTCTTTTCTTGGCACTTTTGGTATGTGGCATCTCTCGCTCCGGTTTCTGCTTAAATCAGACTATCTTTCTACAATCCAACCTGAGACTGACAAGTAGAACTTGTTCGATAAACAGGCTAGGATTGCCTGAATTTGCGATAACATCGCCAATTCCAGAGGGTGATTCCCACACTGATGAGGGCAACTGCCAGCGAAAGCCCTGCTGCTACCCAGGGAAACTCACCTGCTGCAGCCTGGGGCAGGGCAATGCTGGCAATCATGCTCGTGAAAATGGAGACTGCGGAGAAAATATACATCCTCTGCAGATACATTTTGGATAACAACTGGCTGATGAGATTGATGAAGCCCTGGCTCACATCAGTTTTCCAGCCCTGCTCATGCATCACGGACTGCAATTCATCCAGTGATCGGCCTGAACGGAGTTCGCGAACCACTAATAGGGTGGCCTCCTGTACGGCATCCCGTTGTTCCTGTGACAGTTTGCCTGTAGGGTGTTCCTGGCGTTGCAACAGAATCGGGCCTGCTGTTTTCAGTACATCGCGCATGGTGGAGGAGTGTAAATCAGTGCTCATGATGATGGTGGTGCGGTGAACTCGACAAGTGCTTCCAAAGCTCGAGTGGAATAGACAACGGATGGCCCGCCACCCATGGCAACAGCAACGCCCAGCGCTTCGGTAACTTCTTCCACGGTAGCGCCGGCACGAACTGCATGTTTGGTATGTACGGCGATGCAGCCATCACAACGGATTGCGACACCGATGGCCACTGCAATCAATTCCTTGGTTTTAGCATCCAGCACGCCGGCTTCAAAGGCTGCCTTATCCAAAGCTGAGAATGTTTCTGTCACTTTTGGATTCAACTTTTTCATCGTAACCAGGCCCTGTGTGAGCCGGCTGAGAATCTCTTTGTTGGTCCCTGCCATGATGAGTCTCCAGAGAGGATATTGATCTAAATGACTTCAATTTCTGCGGCAGCCAGCACCATGGGGTTTTGCCCGGATGGCAGTGGTTGCAGTTTCAAAGCAGTAGCTTTCCAGCCCCGATGTCGAACGGTTCCTGTATAGGGTGGACTAGTACCCAGGTTGCCAACCACACGAATCGATGAAGGATCGTAACCGCTGTTTACGGTCATGGATTCATCCTCAGCGGTTTCGATAACCGGAATAAGTGGAACATGACTGTTCAAGGCTGCACGGCATTTGCTGTGTACTTCGCGAACTGCAGCGCCAATCTGGGCATCAGGTAGCGATTGAATGTCTTCCATCAGGAAGTCGATCAAGCGGCCTTCACGCTGAAGAATAGCCAGCAATTGCAGTGGATCGAGAACTGGTTTGGCTGGTGGCTTTTCTTCCACAAGAGCTTTCGTTTCAGCTTGGACGGCGACTGTTTGACCGTTCAATAACTGGCTCAACTGTTGTGCGAAAGCAGGCTGAGTCAGACTGCGAAGCCACGATTTCCATGCAGTAAGGAAACGGGAACCAAATCCGGGGAGTGGGTTTGAACTCATCAAAAGATGCCTTGCTTAAATGATGTCTTCAAAACTTATTATATTAGAGCATGCAGCATAGCCACGGTGAGCTTGTCGAGTTGCTGGAAAGTTGTCATAATCCCGATGTTCAAATGTTTGGAAGGAGCCAGCCGTGAAGACATGGAATGGAATCGTCATCGTCGTATTATTTGCCGTCATCAGCTTGAGCAGCATTGAAGCAACGCAGCCACCACAGGAACCGCAGCCTGCGCTGGAAGCGATGCATCCAGCTCATCGCGCGTTGTATTTCGCTGTTCGCCGTGGAACAGAATGGCTGATCCAGGCACAGCAGCCGAATGGGTTGTTTCATCAGGGGTATCAGGTAGCGTTCAACACGCCTTTGGAGCCTGCACATTATTACCATCAGGCGGAAGCAGTAGTTGCCTTGGCGAAGGTAAGCAGACTGACAGCTAACCCGCGTTACCATGCTTGTTCACAGCGGGCGATGTTGACGTTGCTGGCGAGTACCAAGGTTGATCCGCAAGATGGAAAGATTCGCTACACTGCATTTCCTGAATCGATTGTAAATCGATTGGGAAGTGCCGGGCTGCTCATGCGAGCTGTGCATGAGATGCCGGTGCCTGTGGAGGTACGATTGAAGGAGGCAGATGGCCTGGCTCAGTTTGTGAAGACCATGCAATCAACTTCGGGCCTGCTGGATCAAGCTGGTTCCGGGGTGGTTCAGGCGAGTGCCAGCAAATTGCCGGAAAACACCATGCGGCTTCATGAGGCACTGGCTCTGGAGGGGTTAGCCATCAGCATGAATTACAGCCCGGCACCTTGGAAAGCAGAAGTATTGCAAAAGGCAGTCAAGGCCTATGAACAGGAACGCAAGCAGTTGCCCATGACCAGTTTCCCTCATTTCATGACCTGTTTTGCGGAAACCTATTTCCGCACCAAGGATCAGGCCTGTGCTGTCGCAGTATTCAACATGGCTGATGCACTTTGCAACGTACAGAGACAGGCTGAAGCGGGGAAAATCGCCTGGGCAGGAGGTTTTTGTTTGGAAGGAAATGGATCGATGGTTTCACCAGGAACTGGCGAAACTGCCCGCTGTGTTAGTGCACTATGCGATGCGTATCGCGTTGCCAGGCAGGTGGGCGATCAGGCAAGAATTGAAAAATATCGATTGGCTGCTGCCGGTGGTGTGCAGTTCATAGCAGCTCAACAGTTTACTGGAAGTGGTGTGGAACACTTTGCAGAGAGCTATCAAACCAAGGTTTTAGGGGCATTTCGCAGCTCACCGACAGAAGGCGTAATCCGTCTGCAGGATACTTCCGAGTGTGTCTTAGCCATGGCAACCTATCTGTCGGATGTGTGTGGCGTATCGCTCTCGCCGGTACAGGCACCACCCATCAAACCATAAGGGTGAATCTTTGCAGAATCTGCCATTAAACAATTGACGCTGTCAGGGGTTCGGGTTAGCCTGTATAAGTGAGAGGTTCTTCAGTAATTCCGTAAAACCAGCCAACACGGCATTGGTTTTGCATACATCAATCCGTTGGATTGAATCCATACCATCTGCGGGAAATTGATTATGAAACAAGGAAAGCACATGCCCCGCTTTGTTATCCGCCGTCGAGCATTTACCCTGGTCGAGTTACTGGTGGTAATCACGATTATTGTGTTACTGGTTGCTTTGTTGTTGCCTGCCATTCAGCGGGCTCGTGAAGCTGCGAACAGTCTGAGTTGCACTAATAATCTGAGGAGTATTGGCCAAGCGGTAATTGCTTTTGCAGCTGATAAATCGCTTCCATCAGCAGGTACACATGTAAATGGTGCGATTCCTTTTACACCATTTGACGTTGTTGGAACTCCTCTTACATTGATGAGCAGAAATAACCCAGGATTTCCTTCTGGTGTCAACGGGTTAAACAATTTTGTGCCAATGACCAAGTATAACCAACCTTGGGGATTCTTCTATCAGATTCTTCCAAATCTTGAAAACGATAACGCTTGGAAGATGTCAGGTACCACAGCTGCACAGAATTTACTTGCTGAACAACAGATTAGAGCGACAGTGATTCCAAGTTACTTCTGTCCAAGCCGCCGAAGCCCTCAGTCTTTGTTTGATGGATTGACTGGAACGAATGCACAGCTTGGTGCATGTGATTATGCAGTCAATTTTGGACCAGGTGGGACTACTTTTTTCGTAGGCACAACTGTTGTCGAGTATTTTGGCGTTGCCAACCCATCCATGCAGTACAATTCTGCAGTTGCTGGATTCGTACCTGGATTTGCTGTTAAAATATCAGATATTTCCGATGGAGTTGGTAATACCATACTTGTAAGCGAAAAGGCAATCGATTCTGATGATATTGCACATCGATCAACCAACGGTGTTCAACAATATGGTGATTGTTTCGGATTTACAGCGGGTTTCGATAAATTTGAAACTACTCGTGTTGGAGCTAACACTCCTCTTCGAGATGGACCTAGAAGTCCAAGTACACCTAGATTGCCAGCACTGACAGCACCACCACATAACTTGTATCAAGGATTTGGTTCGGCACATATTGGTGGAATTAATGCACTAATGTGTGATGGTTCAGTTAAGACCTTTAGCTTTGCTATCAATCCAGCGCCAACAGGTAACTACAATCTGAGATTGCCTGATGGTTCGTTAACTCCACCTCAATCTCTTACACTTTTTCAACGATTATGTGCACGCAACGATGCTAGTACCATTAACTCGACCGAGTTAGATCAATAATCTTGAAAAGTGAATCACTCGAAGCCTGTGATTTTGATCGCAGGCTTTTTTCGTAAACCCAACGTTGCCAACTTTCAGACAACATTGAAAATAGCAATATTCCACTTTGAGTACCCTTTATGTTAGATAGCAAGCTCTTGCCTATTCGCGATAAAGTCCTGGCAAACGAGAGGCTCAGCCTGGAAGATGGACTGACTCTTGAGGCTTCCGCTGACCTGACCACCTTGGGTGAGTTAGCCAACATCGTGCGTGAACGCAAGCATGGCAAGAATGCCTACTACAATGTGAACGTACATATCAATCCGACCAATGTATGCGTGTATCGCTGTAACTTCTGTGCCTTCCGGTCTGATCTGAAAGACCCGCGTGGCTACCTCATGAGTGATGAGGAAATACTGCATCGAGCTGCCGAAGCGGACAGGCGTGGCGCCACCGAGATGCACATTGTCGGCGGGTTGCATCACAAGATGCCTTACGAATGGTATCTCAATGTGGTCCGCATCATTCACCAGGCTTACCCCAGGTTGCACCTGAAAGCCTACACTGCAGTCGAATGGGATTGGTTTCAGCGGCTCACCAAGCGAAGCCTGGCCGATATTCTGGCTGAGTTCAAGGCGAATGGCCTGGGTTCGCTGCCTGGTGGCGGGGCGGAGATATTCCATCCTGAAATTCGCAACCAGATTTGTGAACACAAAGCTGATGCGGAAGAGTGGATCAATCTACACCGAACCGCACATCAGATGGGGCTGAAATCCAACGCCACCATGCTCTATGGCCACATTGAACGGGCGGAGCATCGCATTGATCATCTGCTGAGACTTCGGAACCTGCAGGATGAAACCGGCGGATTCCAGACGTTTATTCCACTTGCATTCCATCCGGATAACACCAAGCTGGCAGCGCTCAGAAACCTGTCCAAGCCCAGCGTTCTGATGGATTTGAAAACGATGGCCATCAGCCGATTGATGCTCGATAACTTCCCGCACATCAAGGCATACTGGGTCATGCTGGGTATCAAGACGGCACAGATTTCACTTCATTACGGTGCAGATGATATCGACGGCACGGTGGTGCACGAAAAGATTTATCATGATGCCGGTTCGACGGTACCCCAGGAAATGACGGTCGCGGAACTACGAGCGTTGATCGAAGAAACGGGTCGCATTCCGATAGAACGTGATACGCTCTATCGCGAAGTGAAGCGTGATCAGGATAGCTGGAAACTGGGTGAAGCGCTGCAGGCGACTTTGACGGTGAAGGCATAAATCAAACCTGCAGGCCGACTGCCCGCATGAGGGCCAAAGCGTTGCCGTGGCTTACTACGCCGGGGTATAACTGGTAATCGAAACTGATTTTCTCGTCTTTCCAGGTGTCAGCAAAGTGCATGTTGCGGGCACGTGGTTGCCAGCCTGCGGCAATTTCGGTGAGTGCCAGATCGTGAGTGGTCGCCAGACCGATAGCACCACGATCGAGTAGTGCCTGCAGGATGCCTGCAGCGCCCTTTTGGCGTTCTGCCGAGTTGGTGCCTGCAAGAATTTCATCGACCAGAAAGAGCAGGGGTTTTTCCTGGGCCAGGTCGAGCAGTTGCCTGAGCCGCAAAATCTCGGCATAAAAACGGCTAATGCCTGATTGAAGTGAATCCTGAACACGCAGGGTTGCACCGGGATAAAGAACGGACAGCCTGAGTGCTTTTGCTTTCACCGGAGCGCCGGCCAGTGATAACACGACACTGATGCCAACCGTTCGCAGCAGTGTGCTCTTGCCTGACATGTTGGAACCACTGATGAGGAGCATCTGCGGTTCTTGGCCGAAAGAGACATCGTTGCAGCGGCATTGTTCTGCTTTCAGCAATGGGTGGCCCAACTGCTCAGCTTCAAACACCCGGCCTTCCGCAATGATATCAGGGAATGTGTAGTCAGGATGTTCAAAAGAAAATGCAGCCAGGCTGTGTAGTGTTTCAAGCTGTCCCAGGGCTTCGAGCCAATGGTTGACATGAGCACCGGCAAAGTTTCTCCAGTCTGATACTTTGAATGCAAGCCTGGTCCACCACAGTAGCAGCAAAGCGATGGGAATGAAGAAAGCATTGCGAGGCCAATCGAGTTTCTGTGCCAGCCCCGCCAGTTCAGCTATGGCAGTTGAAGCCTGCGTGCCTGATTTCAAGTCTCCCAGTAGTTTGCGTAATAAAGGGGACTGATACGTTTGTTGCTCGAAGAAACGGAGTAACTCAGCCAGAGTTTGCAGACGTTCGGACTGGCGATCCAGGCCGCGTAAAGTATCCGAAGTACGTGGGTTTAAACGGTTACTCCACCAGATCATGGCAACCAGCGAAACCAGTGGGGCGTAGCCGGGGATATAGCCACCGAGCCAGGCTGCCAGGCAGACTGCGTTTAGAACGACGATAATGTCGGTGGCGAATCGTTCCCATGAAAGCCAAACTGGTGGGGGTTGATTCACCCATTCCCGCAGATGCTGGTCCTGAAAATCAGACAGTCCGATGGCCAGCACCGCTGCCTTTTCGCGCTCATCGGTTCTTGGCGACAACTCTTTCACAGCATCCTGACGATCAAGTGCTGTGACTCGATCAGCAGGGTGCAAGAGCCAGTTGGAAAGTGATTGATCGCCCATGGGCGACCAGCCCAGGCGAAGCAGTTCAAAGAGCGAGCCAGTTCCAAACAGGTCCAGATCAGCAGCATACGGATGTTCCACTCCTGGTTCATAAGGCGTAGTGGTTACGACACCGGAACCTGCCCAGCGATCTTCAATGCGTTGCAGACCGCGGTCAAAAAACTGAACCAAGGCTCTGCTGGCTTCAGCTTGGGAATATGCTTGGCGATACCGAGCCACCAGCCAACTGAAAAGAACCAGTGAGACTACCACGACCACCAGGCTGGCATATCCAGACCAGGCCGCTGCCAGTAACGACAGGAGTACGCCGATGCCGAAAACAATCAGACGTGCATTGGAGAGTCGATTCACCCGTTGCTGCTGGTTGTTCAGTTCATGAGTGTAATGAGCCAGGCGATCTCGGTAGTATTCTGCCGGGAGGTTATTCATGTTCGAGCTTGTTTGAGGAGTATTACCAAATACGATTCACGCCATAATCATCGAATGCTGCATCGTTTCCCACAAGGGGAAGGCTTTCAACGATTGCCTGGGCGATAATCAAACGATCGAAAGGATCACGATGATGTTCCGGTTGGGTTGTTAGTTGGCTTGTATGACTTACTGAAACGGGCAGTATTTCAAAATCATTACCAACGATTCCTTTTTTCATGAACTCATCGTAACTACAGAGTAGTTCCAGATTCCCTTTTCTTACTTTGATTGCCATTTCCCAATAACTGGCTGGGCTTATGAAGACATCCGTATTGGAATCTTCTAATACTTGTCGTGCATTTTGAGAAAGTTGGCTGCTGTTTAAGACGAACCAGAGGAATGTGTGTGTATCAAGGAGTACTTTCATTCCATGTATTCCTTGAAATCTTCGAGGTGCTCCTCGTCGTCAGCAATGATCTTCGCCATGCCCTGGCAGTTACCTGCTTTACGTGCCATTCGATGAGGCTTGTGTTCGGCAACCAGACGTGCGACCGGTTTGGTATTCCTGGTTATCAGGACTTCTTCGCCATCCTGCAAACTGTCGATCAATGAGGATAATTCTTTTTGAGCTTCTTCAATAGTGACGGTAGACATCTCAATCTCCTTCTTGGTGCATTTTACACATTCCACATCATTATGTTAACGTGTCACCACTACTTCGAAGGTCCGTTGCCAATGTACTTGCTGATCCAGGCGAAGACTTCCTTATGCCAGAGCAACGAGTTTTGTGGTTTCAGTACCCAGTGGTTTTCATCGGGGAAGTAGAGGAACCGGGTGGGAACCCCTTTTTGTCGAAGCGTGTTGTAGTATTCCATGCCCTGAGTGACTGGCACACGGTAGTCTTTTTCGCCATGAATCACTAGGGTAGGCGTTTTGAAATTGGCGGCATAGCGCTGGGCATTCTGCTTATCAACTTTGGTCAGATCGCCCCAGGGTGGTGCGCCGAGTGATCGTTCCCGGCCACGGACGAGATCGCTGGCGACCATGCTATGCCAGTTGTAGACTCCGGCATGGCAGACCATCGTTTTGAAAAAGTCAGTGTGTCCATTCAGCCACGCCATCATGTAGCCGCCGTAACTGGCGCCTGCTGCTGCTACCCGAGTCTTGTCGATCCAGGGTTTGGCGCAGAGGAATTCGGTAGCTTTCATGATGTCGGTCATGGGTTTCGTGCCCATATCGCCGGTGATGCTGTCGGTAAAGTCTTGCCCAAAACCGCTAGACCCATGGAAATTGACGATGGCAATGACCCAGCCTTGCGCCGCCCAGACCTGGGGGTTCCACCGGAAACTGAAATCGTTGGTGAAGGCATTGTGCGGCCCGCCATGCACCATCTGCACTAATGGCCATTTTCTGTTTTCATCGAAAACGGGTGGATAGACCAGAAACATCTGGATGTCTTTTTCGTCAGCGCCTTGGTAGGTGATATTTTCGACCTTCCCGAGTTTCCACTGTTTGACGAGATCATCGTTAAAGTGTTCTAACTGGATGGGTGCACTACCTGGCCCGTGAGCATAGATAGTTGGTGGCTTATTGAAAGAGGATACCTTGTAGACGCCAACTCGCTTTGTCTGAGCAAAACTAATCGCCCGTTCGCTGACCGGCTCTTTGGGTCGCATGAGTTTGCCATCGAGTGAAACGAAGCCGATGTTCGTGTATCCTGAATCCTCAATTTCCACTGCAATGCGCTGAGAATCGGGCAGCCAGACGGGGTTGCCACAGGATCGATCCAGAGATGCGGTCAGTTCTTTTGCCTGATAGTTGCTAGTATCAGCAAGCATCAAGCGGAAACGGTCAGCATAAAAAAACTTGGTGGTCTGTCGTAGAAATGCAAGGTGTTTGCCATCTGGGCTGTAGACAGGGTTGGTGTCGTTGGCTTCGTTGTCTTTGGTGATGTTGACTGGTTCAGCATCGAGCTTGGTGAGATCAAGCGTGTAGATATCGTGGTTAGTATCGAGGCCAAGGACTTTGACATTTTCGCTGACAAAGGCGAGAGTTTTGCCATCCGGGGAAACGGAGTAATCACGTTCAGAAGCTTCGTAAGGAGGCAGATGCCGTTTGCAGTGAGCCAGCAGATTGCGGTGATTGCCTGATTCAACATCGACAGCCCAGACAACGGGGCGTTTGCCATCAGCAATCCAGCGATCCCAATAGCGGAAAGTGCCTTCCTCGATGATGTAAGCCTGCACCTTGTTGTCTTTGAGTTCCCGTGATCGCTTTTTGAATGCCTCATCATCGGGAGTATCATGCCAGGTCCAGGCGGTGCAATAAATCGTTTTGTTATCATTCGACCATTTGATGCCAAAGGGAGCCATGGGCATGCGGCTGACACGTCGTGCTTCGCCCCCTTCGGTTGCGATGACATATATCTGTGTCACCTCATCGCCGGCTCGTTGACTGAGAAATGCGATCCATTTGCCATCAGGCGACCACTTGGGCGAAGAGTTCTTGCCGCCACTGCGAGTCAACTGCTTTTGCGTTTTACCATCGGTGCTGAGCAGCCAGAGTTCGGAAGAGGTATCATTTTTTGCGATATCTACCGTACCGACATCAACCACGGCCCATTGTCCATCGGGTGAGGTGGAGGGAGAACCCAAACGTTTGACGTTCCAGAGGTCTTCGGCCTTGATGGGTCGTAGTGCTTCCTGGGCCGAGAGGGAAACTGTAAAAAGATAGAATAGAACTGCAGTTAAACGGTAAAGAACCATTGCAAAACTCCGGTGTGTCATTCGCTTCAGATCATGATAAGATGCCGCTCTAAGAGGAACAACCATGAGAAAAAATACGGTCAAGCAATTGCTTCATGAAGGCAAACCAGCGGTAGGCACCTGGATTTCACTGGGGCATGTTCTGGCCACCCGTTTCATGGCCCGTGCGGGGTTCGATTGGCTGACGGTTGACATGGAACACGGAGCCATTGATTGGGAACAGGCTTCGACCTTGTTTGCAGTCATTGCAGATGCTGGTGGCGTTCCACTTGTCAGGGTTCCCTGCAGTGATCACGATCATATCAAGCGGGCATTGGATGCAGGGGCCTATGGCATCGTAGTGCCTATGGTGATGTCGCGTGCTGAAGCGGAGAAGGCCGTGCGTGCAGCGAAGTATCCTCCGGAAGGAAACCGAAGCGTGGGTGGTGGAGCATTTACATTGAATTTTGCAACTACTTCGACCGAGTATTATGCCAAGGCCAACGATGAACTGCTGGTAGTGTTGCAATGCGAACACATTGATGCGGTTGATTCCTTTGAAGAAATATTCTCAGTGCCCGGCATCGATGCAGTGTTTGTTGGCCCCAATGATCTGGCTCGAAGCCAGTATACGGCAGAAGGTAAACCACCTTCAGCGAATCAACAGGAAGTAGCGATCCAACGGATACTGCAGGCTGGCAAAAGAATTCGTGTTCCTGTTGGCATTCATACTTTCACACCAGAAGATGCTGCCCGTCGGGTCAAAGAAGGCTGGCAGTTCGTTGCCATCAACAGTGAATTGCGATTTATGATGGATGGTGCTGCGTTGGCGCTGAAGCCATTTCAAGATGCAGCCAAGCTTATGGTAAGTTATTAACCAATTTTCCTATTCAGTTATTGTTGGATGATTTTGTTATTTGTAGAAGCCCGAAAAAAATGCGCTTAGGGTTTGTTTGAGACAACGTGTCTATATCCTGATGTGCTCACCAATTCATGGAGGTACATCATGTTTCGTCTTATCAGTTTGTTTGCAGTGATGCTGGGTGTGTTGCCTGTGTTGGATCGCCTCAAGCCCAAAGATACCACACCTGCCCTGGTGAAGAGTATCAATGCATATCGTGCTCAACACGGCTTGCCGCCGATGATTCATAGCCCGGAATTGACCAAAGCGGCTGAGCGTCATGCCAGTGATATGGCTCGCTATAACCGGCTGGATCACATGGGAACAGATGGCTCATCGTTTTCCCATCGCGCACGGGCTGCTGGTTTCCCCATGCTGGGCGGCGGAGAAATCATTGCCGGTGGCAGTGCTGATGAAGCGGTTCGCATGTGGGCACAATCGCCCGGTCACAACGCCCAGATGCTTGGCAGTTGCCGCTATGTTGGTGCAGCGGGGGTTGGGCAATATTCCTGTGCCGTGTTTGGCGACAGGTAACATGAGTCAAGGGAGAAGCATTGCGTTCGATGCTTCTCCTTTTTTATTTCCTTCTGACACGAACAAGCTTGAGTGAGTCTTCACGAAAAGTGACTGTACCAGCAGTCGCCCGGAGCTCGACTACTAGTTCTATTTCGCGTGTGGGCTCATCAATTTTGATCTCATGCACCAGGAGTTTCCAATCAGTTGTGCCAGTTAACTGATTGGTACGCTGACTTCCTGAAATACGAATACCGGCACCTGTGCAGGGGTGTTCCGAAGTTGCCTGAATGTTGTCGGCCTTCGCCAATACTGCGAAGCGATAGGTTCCTGTTGGCAGAACTACTTTGGTTCGGAAAGATGCGACACAATGCCCAGACGGGCCAGCTGTGATTTTGAATTGCTTCGGTTGACCTTCCGGTGAAAGTTTTTCGAGCTTTGCATCTTCGGTTTCCTTGCGTTCTTCCCAGCCTGTCAGCCGTGCGATGCCTGCCGCGTCAAATAACAGTCCCCTGGGATCAGCCATGGTATTGAGCTTTTCGAGGCTTTGGCTGCGTTGCTTGATCCGTTCTATCACCCCGTTTTTGTGATTGATAGCATCCTGGGCGGCATCCTTGTTCCATTTATTCAGTTCAGGCTGAATGTGGTTGCTGATTGCTTCCACCCGTTCGATCAGTTTGGTCGCAGGCACGAATGTAGGCATCAGTTCATTGAGTTTGTCACGATACGTCGCTCTCCAGGTGGGATTGGTCATGACATTGCTGGCAACCAGAGCCTGTGGAATGTGTGTGATGGGATAATTCGGGTCACCAAACATCTGATCCATGCCATGCGGAATGAAATATGCTTTTCTGGTTTTGGCATCGATGTAAACCCGGTAGTTGTTTCGCTGCTGGCTGTAGCCATCCCAATGGCAGGTCATGTGCTCCAGTGCCATGAAGGCGATGAAGTTATCGATGTCGATGAGTTCATCCATCTTCTTCCAGCGAAGTTCCTGGTTGGGTTCTCGACAGGCAGCTACTATTGCCTTCAAATCCGCTCGATTGAGTTCGCCCTGGCCTGACATTCGCTTGAGTTCCGCATCGATCTCCTGCAGAAAGCCTCCATCGTACAGGTTGCCTGATGCATCCAGAAAGTGGCGTCGCAGGAAACCTTTGTTATAACCCTCTTTCAGGACATAAAAACCCAGGTCACGGCCATTGAGCCAGACTCGTGTATGGCTGGTGCGTGCGGTAGGCACCTTGTTTTGAAGGAAAAGTTCGCCACACAGTTTTTCGGTGATGTAAGAAGGATCCTGCACCGAGTTATTCAGGTGCAGCTTATCCATGCCGTGAAAAAGCTGCTTGGTGAATTTGTCGAAATTGAGTGTCAGGGCAGGGCGATCTTCCAGCGGGCGAAAGCTGCCTGCTGCCCCTTTGAGATGAATGCCCACTTCATGGTATTTCTTATGGTCGTTTTCTATGATGGTGCATTTGACATATTCACGATCACGCTGCCTGAGTTTATCCATTTCCTCTTTGCTGATTTCAATCTTGAGATGCGGAATTGTGCCTTCCTTGAAGAACCGATCTGACTCGTCGGGTTTCAGCGGAGTGGTACGGAGGGCAGACTGGGCATGTATGCTGGTGAAGAGGGAGAAGATACAAAAGAGAGTCAAGAACACCCGCATGATCTGCCCTCATTAGATGGAACCTAATCATGCTATGAGAAACACATGTCGAACTCATGAGTATCATTGTAACAGTGACTAACACAGCGACAGTCCATGAAATGATGCAGGCGAGTTATTGCACTTGACAAAATAATCAACTTGCTGCATAGGCCCTCCGTCGTATCGGGGGATTCGATCTTATTCCCAGGGGAACCTGTCGATCTCTATCGACTGGCAGGGGGAGATCATGAAGCGAGTCTGGTGTTGTGCCGGGGCCTTGTGCGCCTTACTGATCCATGGCATCTGCCTTTATGCAGATGAATCGGATACGTACAGCAGCGTGAAAGACCTGGAAAAAGCGCGAAAACAACGAGCCATGTCGGGGCAAACTATCTGGTGGGAACGCCTGGTTCCTGGCCGGATGGAAGAGAAAAAGCGATATGCCGAAGAGCTTAAGGCATCAAAGTCTGCACCGCGACAAAGTGCCGACAGCAAGGACGAGGCACGGCCCAGAGCCAATGACGTTAATTCCAGGCAGATTGAACTGAACAAAGCGCTGCGTCGCGAAGCAGTCTGTCAACGTCTTCGGGAAATTGCCGAAGAGACGAATGATCCGGAGTTGGCCAAACAGGCTGAACTACTCGAATCACGATCATGGGCTGTCTATGAACAGAAGCTGACCACTGCCAAGTTGAATAAATTTACACCCATGACCGAGGAAGATGTGGAAGCCAAGCTGACCAAATCGTTCAGAAAAGAGTCATCTTCTTCGGCCCGTGCTGAAGCCAATGCCGATGGCATCCGTTCGATTCGCAGTGAGAAGAAGGAGTAACCCATGAAATATGTAGTACTCGGTCTTCTCCTGTCCATCAGTGGCACTGGATGCAAAGTGCTAATGGACACCAATACCGAACAGCCACCGATTCAGGCGCCACCCTTAAAGGTAACGCAACGGGCTACTCCTATTCAGCCTGAAGAAGTCAATGCCGCCAACGCACACAGTAAGGCCAGACAATTGCTGGAAGAACTGGAGAATGACAACGGCGAAGACAAGTAAGAACAGCTGAAACGATAAGGCCCACGGATTATTCTCCGTGGGCCATTTTGTTGTTCTTTGTAATCCTTAGAAATCATAATCAGATTTTGATTTCTGCAGGCCTGCTCGTTCGAGCAGTGGCTTGCCGAGAATGTCATCATCCATCATATCTTCGAGACGCTTGTCAGACGGCATGGTGTACTTGATGGTGTAGCGACGCTTGGCGATGCCAATTTCATCACCTGGAATGAGCAGCTTGCGGGTAGCCACCCGCATGTTGTTCACCTTGGTGCCATTCGTGCTGTTCTTATCACTGATGTACCAGTACCCATCCTTGTAACTTAGTTCGCAGTGGATACTGGATATGTTCGGGAAGTCGAGGTATATGTCACACGATCGGCGTCGTCCCAGCGACAACAAAGATCGGGTGAGCGGGATTGTGTCCCCACCTCCCATCGGAACCAGCTCACCGTGTGGCTGATTGTTCATGTGATTTCTCCGGAATACAGGAATGAGACTATAGATAACTGAAGTATACCTTCATCCTGAGTGGAGTTCCATCGTACACATGAAAATCTTGTCATGTTTTGACATGGCCAGGGCGGTTTGATCAGCCCTGGTCAAAGCGTTTATCGGCAAATCTGTATGAACAACTTGTTATTACTTGCTCAGGTCAACACAGATGCACTCTTTGTCGTTGCGTACATACATCCGTTTGTTGGCAAATGCAGGCATACACCAGACAACATCACGACCGAATGCGGTGTTAGTCATATCGATGACCTTGGCCCGATCGAGTTCCTTATAGCCTTGCGGGCTAAGCTCACAGATTATGATTTCGCCTAACTCATTAAAGAGCCAGTAGCGATCTCCCTGCTTGACGATGAAAGCAGTTTCGGAACCTGCGGGGCGCTTCTTCATGACATCGGTGGTTTGCCAGAGCCGTTTGCCTGTTGCCATTTCCATGCCATAGAACATGCCGCTTTGATCAAAGCCGTACAGCGTGCCATTGTCCAGAAACGGTTGGACATTGACCGGGCAGATACCTGCACCACGTTTATCGCGCCAGACTTCCGTTGCGCCTGGCTTATCGGTGTTGAGTTTCAGTAACAGGTTCTTGTTGGAAAAACCAGCAACATACATCAGATTGTTCCAGACTACCGGTGCCATGATAATGGAGCCGTTGGAAGCCTGATAGGGAACAGACCAGTATTCCTGGCCGTTCTCGGGATTAACGGAGGTGACTGCATCGGGACGGTAGAGAATGAGCTGACGAACACCTGCTAACTTGATGATGGTAGGTGGCGAGTAGCCTTGTTCGGATGAAGTCAGTGCTTTCCAGATTTCTTTGCCGGTGTCCTTATCAAAGGCTACAACATGGCTGCCTTCGCCGCCTACCAGTGTAATCAGTTTATTACCATCGATCAGAGGGTGAGCGGAATAACCCCAGAGCGCTGCTTTGGTGTTGTATTCCTTTGTCAGATCATGTGACCAGACGACTTTTCCGCTGGCTGCATCGAAGCAGTACAAATGCCCTTCAGCACCCAGGGTGTAGACTTTGCCTTGATGGACCACTGGTGTGCATCGTGGGCCAGCAGGATAGGAAATGGTGTAAATGACTGGGTATTCATGCTTCCAAAGTTCTTCACCATTCGCAGCATTCAGGCAGCGAACGCGTTCTTTTCCGGTGAAGCTCTGGTCGCGTTTGAAGTTTTCGACTTTGGAATTCTGTGTGGATGCATAATCGGTGACATAGAGTTTATCCCCTACCACAGCGGGGCCGGAGTAGCCACCCTCAGTTTTCACTCGCCAGAGAACCTTGGGGCCGCCGCTGGGGAACTTGTCGAGAAGGCCTGTTTCCCGCCAGGTGTTATCCCGTTCTGGTCCCATCCAGTGAGGCCAATCATCAGCATGGATGCAGGGAGTGGCCAGAAAGCCAAGGCAAACTAGCATGAGTTTCATTCGCTTGAATACTTGCGATATCATCATTTCACCTTTGCTGGTTGAGAGTGGATAAGACCTTCAGTGGGGCTTGATGCAGTAGCATATCGCTTCCGGGGCATACGACCAGCCAGGTAAGCCAGTCGCCCAGCCTCGCAGGCATGTTTCATAGAATGTGCCATTTGCACGGGGTTACGTGCATGGGCAATGGCTGAATTGAGCAGTACTCCATCACAGCCCAGTTCCATGGCGAACGCAACATCGCTGGCTGTTCCCACACCGGCATCAATGATGACGGGATAATCGGGATCGCCTTCCTTCAGATATTCGAGGACGATCAGGATGTTGTTGGCATTGAGCACGCCTTGCCCGCTGCCGATGGGGGAGCCAGCAGGCATCACGCAGGCAGCGCCGGCTTCCTTGAGTCTGCGGGCCATGATGGGGTCATCACTGGTGTAGACCATCACCTGAAAGCCATCTTTGACCAGTTCGACGGTAGCTTCGAGTGTGGCAATAGGATCAGGCAACAGGGTTTTGGTATCTGCCAGGCATTCGAGTTTGACCCAGCGAGCCCCCGGGTTGTTGTAACCTTCAAGAATTTCTCTTCCTAACCGAGCGTGACGCACTGCATCAGGCGCGTTGAAACAGCCTGCGGTGTTGGGAAGTATCGTGTAGCGATCCATGTCGATGAAATCGAGCAGGCTTTTACCTTCTTTATCAAAAAGACGTTCTCGGCGAACTGCGACGGTAAGTACATCACAGCCACTGGCTTGGAGACAGTCACGCATGACTTCGTGGCTGCTGTATTTACCAGAGCCGGTGATGAGTCTGCTGTTGAAGGTGAAGCCAGCGACTTGGAGGGGAGAGTCCAACGCTTCACTCTTCTGAGAAAACCCCTCACCCCCAACCCCTCTCCCCTGGGGGGAGAGGGGAGTATATGAGCCGCCGCCTACTAAAGTTACAATTTCAACCTGGTCGCCATCTTTGAGAACGGTTTGTGCATGTTGCTGTCGGGGAACGAGTTCCTGGTTGACTTCAATCGCCAATCGCTTGGGGTCGTGCTTGAGTTGTGAAATGAGATCGCAAAGTGTGCCTTCCGGTGCCTGGTATGGTTTACCATTGAGAATAATGTTGAGCATGCGGTGCGGTCCATAGTTGAGGCAGGTATTCTATGGT
Source organism: Planctomycetia bacterium (assembly GCA_016795155.1). NCBI lineage: Bacteria > Pseudomonadati > Planctomycetota > Planctomycetia > Planctomycetia bacterium. The sequence continues at coordinate 179,409 of JAEUIE010000002.1, forward strand.
GAGAGCAGGGGAAAGGTGAGTGACTCGAAGGCAGGTTGGCGTTCGTGACCTGTGCCACACCCCGGCGTGTATTCACATCGGGGTATGGTTCGCAATGAACCGTGTGGCATCTCAATTTCTTATCAGTGTGAAACACGAGTTATCGAGGCGGACCTTGACATGAGTTTATGTCGAAGTGTGGCACGGGTGTCGAATTGCAAGGTCCCCAGGCTGTGGTAAATTCCTCCCATACCTGGTTTATCTCTATTGAAGTCATTGCCCTAGCTGAAAAGTGATAAGTACGCTATACAGGTTGCCCGTCCAACGGTGGATCAACATGGAGGTTCGCCGCCTCGTGGACATTCGTGGTTTGTGGAGACGTGTATGAGTAGTCCGAAGATGTGGCGTTCGATGTGGGAAGCAACCGGCAAGCTGGCAGGATATGTTGGCCTGTCGGTTCCAGGACTGAGCGAAGAAAAACAGGCTGAAAGGCCTGCCACGCGCTGTCCACAGTGCGAGCAGAAGTTGCGTTATTCACACAACAAGGCAGGGCGTGAAGCTCAATGTCCTCGCTGTTCGCATCGTTTCATGCTTCCTTTGCGTGCACGGCCTGTCTTCCCGAAGTATAAAGCCCGGGTAGGCTACAGTGCAGTGCGCGAACGTCTGTAACGCGCCATCTCCTGGACGAGTAGTGATTCTTGCGATCACGTTCGTCAACTGACCGGCCTCCGGATGTCGCTATCCGGAGGTTTTATTATTCTTTTGCAAGACTCTCTACCAGCAAGTGACGGAAGGCTTCCAGCGATTGCGAGATCACTTTGGTCTGTGCAAGCACCGGCATAAAATTGGTATCGCCATTCCAGCGGGGAACTACATGCCAGTGCAGGTGGCCCGGCAGACCGGCGCCAGCGACGCGGCCCAAATTCAACCCGACGTTGTAACCATCAGGCTTCATGAAACGATCCATATGGTTCATCATCAACCGAACGTTGTGCTGCAAATCAAGCAATACATCATCACTCAATTCATTCAACGTGGCGGAATGTGTGAGAGGGGCGATTAACAGGTGGCCATTGTTGTAGGGATATTTGTTGAGTTGCACGACGCTGAACTTGCTGCGGTAGGCAATCAAATGTGCAGCATCGTTATTATCCGCGATGCCCTGACAGATGAAACAGGTATGGGCAGGCTGTGGAGCAGGGGGTGTTGATACTGCATTGGTGATGTATTCCAAACGCCAGGGGGCCCAGAGTCTATCCTGCATATGGCTATTCCTTCATTGACACGGGCATGCGATCTTTCAAGAATACTCTAAGGTTTTTATGAGTTAAGTCAGAGCATATCAATTTCTGCATGCGTAATATCAAGCTCATAATCAGTTATGATGGTACCGACTTTTTTGGTTGGCAAAGGCAGAAAGAGTTCCGTACCGTTCAGCAGGAACTGGAAGATGTGTTGTTGCAATTAAGTTGTGGAAAAGAGATACGTTGTCATGCCAGTGGTAGAACGGATACAGGTGTGCATGCAGTTGGACAGGTGGTGCATTTTCACTGCGAACTGAAAATGACTGCGGAGAAGCTGCTGCGAGCAATCAATGGCCTGTTGCCTAAGGATATCGTGGCGAAATCGGCAGAAGATGTACCTCTTGAATTTGATGCCAGCAGATCTGCGAAACGCAAGTTGTATCGCTATGTGATTACTGATCAGCCTATGCCTGATGTTTTCATGCGAAGATACAGTTGGTTTTTTCCGTATGGCAGGCTGGATGTTGGCAAGATGAACCAGGCTGCACCATGCCTGCTGGGCACGCACGATTTTCGTTGTTTCGAAACGGATTGGCCTAATCGCAAGTCATCGGTACGTACCATCACTTATCTGCAGGTGAATCGTGTTGAGCCTTATGTCTGGATTGATGTGGAGGCTAACGGTTTTCTCTATAACATGGTGCGGGCCATTACGGGTACGCTGGTGAATGTAGGGCGAGGCTATTGGCCGGTTGAGCAGGTGAAGCAGATTCTGGAAAGTATGGATCGAACCCAGGCGGGGCCGACAGCTCCGCCCGAAGGATTATTTCTCATGCGGGTGACTTATTGACCTGTTGATTCAGCATTGATCTGCTTGATCATGTTTTGATTGCTGATCAACAGAATGTCCTGTCCAGCAGTGAAATCATGTCGTTGAGTGTGGATAGTCAACTTGCCTGGCAACTGTTCTTCGAGATGAGGCCAGTCGCGTGCGGGGACAAACATGTAAACGGGTACTTTGGCCTGCAAGGTTTCTATTACCTGATCATGGTTTTTGCAGCGAATGACTTCCCGTTTCAGATAGAACACCATGCTCGGTCGGTTGTAATGATGATGAAAACCAACACGATAATCGCTCGTACCAATCTCGTGGAACAAGGCTTCAGCGAGTCGTTTACTGCCACGTTCCTGATCGGCAATCATCGGGCCAAAAGCACTGAGGCTGGCAGTTAGCAGTAAACTTCCTGCAACGAGGGTGCCTATGCCCCATCCGATTTGCTGTTGTGACCACTTCTTCCAGGTCAGCCAGCCCGCAATCAACGGAATAAATCCAACCGGTAATAGCCAGACAAGATCTGGCAAAGTCCTTCCTTCCAGCGCGGTAAGAGGAATCCATCCAGATACCACAGGTAAGGCAACCAGCAACAAAACTCCAATGGTGATGAAACAGACGAGACAAGTTCGCCAGGCCCATGTGGGTATGATCGCAAAGCTACCACCACCAGGCTGAGCACTAAGTGACTTTTTCCACCAGTGCACCAGCCAGGCTGCAGTCAATAAAGCCAGCGGTGGATAAGTAGGCAGAACATAATTGGGCAGCTTGGTGGCAGCGATGGAAAAGACGATGAACCAGACTCCAACCCAACAGATGAGTAAGCGGTAGGCCCAGCTTTTAGAATCCACAAAGGGTTTCACACCAGTCTGGATGCTATGCCAGAGAGTTGGTCCCAGGAATATTGACCAGGGTGCGAACGCAATCAGAATGACAATCAGATGGTAAAAGAACGGGCCCTGATGACCTTCCATGGGTGCATTGAAACGACTTATGTTATGAGTAAGGAAGAATCCCTTCAGGAATGCTCCACGCGTTTCATATCCCACATAGGCATACCAGGGTATCGCCAGCAGCAGACACCAGCCGATCGCTTGTAAAGTGCGGATTTGAAACAGGAATTTTATGTCACGTTGCCAAAGCAAAAACAGGATGATGACTGCTCCCGGAAGAGCGATGCCAACAGGGCCTTTGGTGAGCATGGCCAGGCCGGCACAACAGCCGGTGAATATCAACCAGATGGGTTGACGGCGATCATAGGCTATGATCCATGTCAGGAACGTCAGTTGCACCAGGAAAATCAGTATCGCATCAGGGGTGACTGCGTGGCTGGAAACAGAAAACATAAAACTACTGCTGAGAATGAGCGCGGCAAGCAATCCCGTCACTTTGCTGAAAAGCCTTCGTCCTATTTCGTAACAGGTCAGGAGACTTCCTATGCCAGCGAGGACTGATGGCAGTCGGGCAGACCATTCATTTACTCCAAACAGAGAATAACTTGCCTGTATCCACCAATAAAGCATGGCGGGCTTGTCAGTGCGCAGCTGGTAATTAAACGTTGGCACAACCAGATTACCGGCTTCGAGCATTTCGCGTGCACATTCTGCGTTATGTGCTTCATCCACATCCCAGAGGCCATGTTGCCCCAGGTTTGGGAGAAACATTAATAAACCAGTGCAGATCAGAATGGTATAAGCGTAGTGCCTGCCTGCTAATCGCCTGATTTTATCCATTAACTGGTCGGTATTCGATGCTGCCATCGTTCACATCATCCGTGAGTCAGTATCTGTCCAGTCCGAATTGACGTAACTGGCGAGCGGGAGTATAGTTCGGCCCGTTGGTTCTGCCTAGTCGAACCTTGTACTTGATCCCGAAGGGGCTGAACATGGCCGGCATACTATTGCTTGCGCTTTGCATTCTGCCTCAGGGTCCGCCTCAAGATCAGCCACCTTCGGGCGGGTTGCCTTTGCCTCGGGCCATGGATGCAGCTCCGCTGCGGGAAATGCTCTACAACCGCAATCGACCCCAGGAACAGAGCCAGGCTGCCTTGCTGCTGATACAGTCCGATTCTGCTGAAGTAGCGGCACTGGTAACTTTTGAGATGAGTCGCTGGGATCGAGCCGACGTGTTTCAGGCGTTGGCATCAGCGATCCGGCTTCGCCGCGATCTTCGTTTCATGCCACCTCTGTTGGATGCATTGGCCGCGGAACAGGTTCCCATTCGGCAGGCTTCTATTGAAACACTGTCTACCTTGCCTGCAGCCCAGGTTCACGAGGCACTTGTCAGGATTGCACAGGATCGAGCTATGGTAGCACTGCGAAGGCAGGCTGCTGCGGAAGCCTTGGGAAGGATTGCCAGCAAGGCCTGTGTCGTTTCCCTGATTGATCTGGTCAAGAGTGATTCGCCTGGCGTCAGGCAGGCAGCAATACAGTCTTTGCAGGAAATCAGCGGGCAGGATTATGGCGCTGATCTCAGCCAGTGGGAACGATGGTGGCAGGCCTATGTTCCACTCAGCGACACCGAATGGCAGGCAACACGCTTACGATTTTTTGCTGCACGTTCTCGACGATTGCGGGATGAGCTGGATCAGGCCGAATCGACATTGTTGCAGTTGCACAAGGAACTGCTCGATAAAGTGCTGCCTGCAGATTTGGCCAACACGTTACGCAATTTATCCAACAATCCTTATCCGGCAGTACGTGAACTTGCAGTTACCCGCATCGCAGAGCAGTTCAGTCGTAAAGATCTCGATCAACCTTCGCGCAAACAGTACACCGACATTCTTCTGACGCTCAGTAAGGATGCCAACGCCCTGGTGCAGCAGCGTGCTGTAGTATCGTTGGAGAAGGCAGATTCGCCTGAGGTATATCGACTCCTCATCGAGTTGCTTAGAGACCGTTCTTACAAAGTGCGGGCAGCAGCTGCACGCAGCTTGGGAAACTATCGTGGTAAAATTCCCTTGCCCGATACTCAGGAAAGCACACTGGCGGCTTTGGAAGCTGCTTTGAAAGATTCATCTTCCAATGTAGTGGCCCAGGCTGCCATCAGCATCGGTGCATTGCGGTTGCCACGATCAGGTGTATTGCTGGCAAGACTGTTGAAACATCCCACGGAAGAAGTTCGGCTGGCGGCCAGCGCGGCGCTCGAAACCGTAGCGAGTTGCCAGGTATACTTCGAAGTAATTGACGCATTAGATACCGTTTCACCAGAAGCACGCTTATATCTCGTGGGCTGTTTAGCCACGATTGGCGAAGTAGATGGTTTGCCGGAAGTGGAGCAGGCGCGACTGCTGAAACGTCTGGAGCAGATTCTCACTCAGGATGGAGACCCTGGAGTTCGCAGCAAGGCAGCCGTTGCCTTGGGAAAAGTGGGAGGCACTTCTGTTTTGACACTGCTTTGGCAAAGAGTGTACGGCAATGAAGATTCCCGCGTGCAGGATCATGCCTGGCGGGCGCTGGTCGATATCCTTTATCGGCAGCAGAGTTGGACCTTGCTTAATCAGTGGGAACGATACTTGGCAGATCAAGGGCAGGGCGGAAAACGATTGCAGTTGCTTCAGGAAATTCGAGATCGTTGGGCCAGGGTGGAAGAAACACGCCAATATGCCGAAGTGCTGACGATGGCACTCATCGATGCGGGACTTGCGCAAAAACAATGGTCACTCGTCATGCCGATCTGTCTGGAATTGATACGCAGTGCCCCGCAGGATTCACAACGAGAAGCAAGACTCAGGTTGCTTCTGATCGCTGGTCAACAGGCTGTTCAGGAAGGCAAGGGGAATGAGATCGTCATTATGCTGAAAGAAATCGATACTTATCTACCTGCATTCAAGGAATTGGCTGTAGCGTTTGATGATCTGAAAAGAAGAATTTCAGCATCACCCGGCGGGAATAAGTAAACCTTGGAATTGCTGCGAAGTCCTAAGAGCAGGTCTAGCCTGCAGTATGTCATAGTAGTAAACTTCAAGAGGATACGGGCTGTAGCGCAGCTTGGCTAGCGCGCTTGCTTGGGGTGCAAGAGGTCGTGGGTTCAAATCCCGCCAGCCCGACTGAAGTAAACCTCGGTGTTTTACCGGGGTTTTCTTATTTGGTGGAGATCCCGTGTGTAGAATCTTGCGTCCAAAATGCACGGTTCATGCACGGATCTCCCACCATGCGATCTCGCAAGCCCTGGTACCGCAAACAGACTGATGCCTGGTACGTCACCATCGATGGTACCCAGCACTGCTTAGCCACTGGAAAGAAGAACAAGAAGGAAGCCGATCTAGAATTCCACAAGCTCATGACCGAGCGGGGAATTCTGCCGAAGTCTCTGAAGAGATGTTCGGTCAAAACCATCATTGATCTTTTCCTTGATTGGTCCAAGACTCATCACGAGCCTGAAACGGCCAAATTGCATCGTGCCTTTCTGACTGACTTCTCCGGTTTCAGCAATTACAGTTCTCTGACCACTGATTCTATACTCCCCTTGCATGTTACACGTTGGGTTGATGCCAGGCCCACTTGGAAATCCAAGCGAGCTGCCATGGCCAGTGTCAAAAGGCTTTTCTCGTGGGCTGAGCAGGAAGGTTTACTGAAAGAAAACCGTCTACGCCGGATTAAGCTGCCTGCCAACAAGTCGAGAATGGTAACTCTTTCTGAGAAAGAACGGCACGAAGTTCTTGATGCAATCAAAGACAAAGCCTTCAAGCGTTTCGTAATCGCATTACAGAATACTGGGTGCAGACCGAGTGAGATTGCTCGCGTGACAGCAAGCGACGTTTATTTGGACAAGGGAATTTGGATTCTGCACAAGCACAAAACGGGGAAACACACTGGCAAGCCTCGTGTCATCTACTTGAACGATGAGATGATGAAACTCTGTACGGAACTGGTGGCTGAACATCCTACAGGACCGTTGTTCACAACCATGAAGCGAGTCAGAGTGAATGGCGAACTCCAAGAGCGTGGATTTTCCAAGAACGGCATTCGCTGTAGATTTCGGGAACTAAGGAAGAAACTCCCTCACCTCCAGCAACTGATTGCCTACGCGTATCGCCATTCGTTTGCTACTGATGCTTTGGAAAAAGGTGTTGGCGTTGCCCAGGTGGCGGAGTTGCTTGGCCATCAGTCGCTGGACATGCTCACCAAGCATTACTGCCATTTGAATCAGCGAATCGAACATCTTCGCCAAGCAGCCAATTCGGCGACTGCCTAGAGACGGAATCTGACTTCGAAGAGAAGTTTATCGAGCGACGTAAACCTTTCACGTAAACCCGAATGTCAGGATTGTTGTAGCTGCAAGAACTCTGCCACCGTTTCGAGATGCCACTAGAAAACTTCCAGTGTCATCCAACGAATCAGGGAGAGTCCTTTTGGTAATACCGAAACAGTTCTTACATAAGTGCTCCTGGCTCTCGGTCACGAAAGCTAAACGATTCCTTCGATGTAAGTATCACGTGATCTAACAACCTTATGCCCATGACGCGACTGGCTTGAGCAATCTGAGCCGTTAGCTTTTTGTCAGCGTATGATGGCATCACTTGACCAGACGGGTGATTATGGGCCACGAGAATGGCACAGCTTGCCGTTTGCAAGGCTATCCCAAGAATCAACCGAACATCTACGGGGCAATCCTGAAAACCACCCGAGTAGAGCTTAATCCATCCGTTGACATCCAGCGAATTTGACAAGCAGATCAGCATGAACTCTTCTCGAAGCTCAAGCGTGTCCTTATCCCAAAGTTGCCGCAAATAATGAATGGCTACCTCAGTGGAATCAATCCGATAACTTGGATAGTCCTGCTGCTTCCTTCGATAACTCAACTTGAGTTCAGCTAGCTGGGCAGTCTTCTTAAATGCTGCTAAGGCAATGCGTTCCGATTTTGCTATTTCAGTTTCTGGTGTGTATGTGTTGATCGTCATGTTTATTCTCCTTGAAGGTCAGGCGGACGCCTGACCATTTCGATTAATCCTCTTCCGGCATCATGATGGTGAGACATGGATTCCCTGCATCGTCGTACCCTCTGAGCGATTTCAAGGTGACTTTTCTGGCTCCATTCCCGTTGTCGACCTGGAGCGAGAAGAGAAGCCCCTCTTTTTGCGTCGTACATAGCCGAATGGCGTATCGAAGCATTTGGAGAACATCCCAGAGTCGTCCGGTTTCATCTTGCCAGTCTGCAGATGGTGGCACCTGCACATACTTGCCATGCACGGTAGAGGTCATCGCAACAGGCACTTTGAAACCCGCTTCCGCTGCAAGTTTTGAAACGTCTATTAGTACCCCGTCCTCGATTGCCTGGATTCTGGTGTAGCTATAAATGATGTTGTCTTTGTTCATCTGTTTTTTCCTGATGTCGACTGATGCCCCCAAGCAGTCGAGCGTTACCCCGTAGCCGATTAGCAAAATCGCATTTTCGGCTTGAGGGGGGCCGGGTGTTTCTCGCCCCTTTGGGAAACACACGGCCCCCCGATCCGAAAATACAAAACAGACACGGCGTAGCCGTGACCATCTGGTGTTAAACTGTTCGTAGTGGAAGAACGTAGCGAAGCGATTGCAAGGGTAGTGGCGAAGCGTACCAGGCGAAGCCTGGCACGCCCTTGCTAGCGTAGCGGTTGGCAATTGCGGAAGGCTAGAATCACAATCGTATGATTCTGGGAAGAAGCGAAGAGGCAATGATGTGCACTAACCTCTTCGGACGTTTGATAAATAGTGTGACACTTAGACCACTAATGCCGGTATCGGTTTGACATATTCTGCCTGGTCCAGAAGCCCATGCAATCGCATGGTTTGCCGGGCATACTCAGCAGGTTGTTTGATTGCTCTTTCCTTCAAGCCTGAAGTAAATGCATTCAAAAGTGAAAACACAGTCCTTGGCTGAAATTCCGGAAATGCCGGGTTTCGCCATTCATGCAGAACTTTCCCCAAATCCCGATGCCCAATCAATCCCCGTTCAAGAGAACGAAGGATAAGAGAATCGGCTTGCTCCTCAGTAAGCAGCGTAATCAAGAAACGTTGAACACGCTCCGACTCTGCATCCTTGAAGCTATCAAGAGTGGTCACTGCCCCGCCGATGGCATTGCAGAAATTACGCTCACCATTGATGGTATGCTTCTTTCGCACGAGCAATTCAGAACGAAATGCTAGGTTGTCACAACAGAAAACCCGGGTGCCAGCACAGAATCCGAGCGGAAAACTCTTATCGGTCGAATTGCGTACTCCTACAGCCAGTGTGATGCCATCTGCTATGGGGGTACCGAGGTCAAGAGTTCCAAAGAACCGATGACCATCACCGGTTACTCCGTAGCGTTCCCGCTTGATGAGATACCCCGCATCCTGCAAGGTGCCTTTGACTACATCGACAACCCGCCGATGGGCCAGCGGATACCAACGACCGTTTGGCTCAGGAGCCTGTATTCCAGACAGGTCTTGAAGACTGACTTCCTTAGCTCCCCGATGCAACATCAAAACTGACTCAGCCATGATAGGCCTCCCCTTTTTGGAACAAGGAAAGCGGCACGAAGAACCTTCGCACATCATCGCTTCCCGAGTGAGTCGGGAAACATGATTGAATCGTCTACCCAATTAGATTCATTTGATGACGACAGAATACCATTGGTTGATTTCTTAAGAAACCTGGCTGCAGCAGCAAAAGAATCATTCCCCCCCGGTAAACTTGAAAGCACCTACTATTGGCAAGCAAGTTTACTGATTGCCAATGGAAATCCCGTGCTCCAGGGCAATGTCTTTTAGGAAGGTGGTCAACAATCCACCCGGATTTCGGACTGATCCATTTTGCTTGGCTTCTTTTAGCAATCCCAGCCCCCTCGTGATTGCCCCCTCACCTAGCCTCCTGGCACATTGTGACCACCAGACTTTGTCAGCATCTGACCCAACTGCTTCTGTAATTCGAAATACAAGGTACTCAAGTTCTTCAGACAAGGCTGCACCAGCCAACTGTAATGACGAATAGTCTTGCTTTGGAGCAACATTTCTCTTGAAGACCGCAAGCCAATGTCCCTGAAGCGACTTTTCAAAGTGAAACGATGCAAGACAAGGCAACTTTTTACCAAGTAAACCATTAGCAGCAGACTTCAGAATCTTCCGTATATCAGCATCAAGTGTAGCCTCTATGGGAAGTGCCTTGGCAAGATCGCGAACAAACCGCCGATGCATTTTCTGCGACACAAACTTCTTGGAAAGATACAGTGCTAGTCGCTGCTCCAGGGGCCGAAGCTGGTGAAACCACGTGCCACCAAAACCGAGAGCAAAGAATCCACGGGTTTTTGCGATCTCTTGCAAGACGGTACTGACTTCCAAAAAACCAAAGGGAAGTTCTTTGTCTTCATCTGTCGGATGCGGCTTAAAATAAAAGGCTGAACCAAAGAGCCTCCATGTCATATCAACGTAAGCTTGTCGCTTCTGGTCCCAGAATGCGTTGGTACAGTGAAAGTCATAACCGCGGAGTACATCAATATCTCGACGCATCCTTACATAGTCCTTCTTCGAGGGATTTCTTTCGCCCCGTCGAAGGAATAATGATCGCAACGTGCCAAATTGAATCTGAGTGCCACGAGCTCCCTGTTCGGCATAAAGCTGAAGCAGGTCAAAGAGCAATTCTTGCGTACTCGATCCACCGAAGCCAAATGGGCCAGGATAAACCCTCCACTGGCGTTTGATAGTCTTGCCATCGTTGCCTGTAATCGTGTCGGAATACTCCAGTGGATCACGTCCATGTTTGGTTAGGTCAGGTCTGTAAAAGCGAAACAAGGGAAATTCAGCCAGGTCAAAGTCGAAACGACAGGACTTCTCATCCTGCTGTTGAGCTTGATTTGCAATCACCTTTTCAAGTGTTGCATTCTCAGGTTTGACCGCGACGTTATCCAGCACCCGTTGCAGAATGGTGCCAATACGCTCAGGAGTTTTCCGGTTTTCCACCTAGTCACCTCAAACGCATTAAACTAATTAATGCATTTAGATTTAGATCATTGATCCTTTACCTGTCTAGTTCCTCTTTTGGTTCCAAGGCTTATGTCCATTCCTCGGGAGTAAAAGCACGAACGACTCACTCAGGTTTCAGACTAAAAGCACGAACGACAATCAACTTTTCTGAGTAAAAGCACGAACCATCTGGTTCGTTTCAGACTAAAAGCACGAACCGTTCTCCCGACAGTCAAGGCAACCTTGGTAGGTTGCTAGCAATCTGATACCAGTGGGATTGCCTATCGGGTGAAAACTGCCCTTGTTCCAGTTTGTGCGAATGCGGTTTATAGCCAGTAGCAGCCACGTAGGGCAAAGATACGACATGAAGCTAGGCCAACCCCTAGCCCCCGTTTCAATCTGAGCTCCTGCTCGAATGTGCCAACATCAGAACCAGCGTTCTACTTTGCTTGATGCTGGGTAGTAAACCAGAATCGCTGTAATCCTGCATTCCTGTAAATCCATCAATCAGGATTTCCTAGGTAAGCTGCCTAGCAGAATGAACGCGATTCCGGCAATTCTGTTAGCTCTATATCCGGAAAGCTCTTTCATACAGCATTCCAGAAAGCTGGAAACAACAGTGATCCCCCAAATCATGCATGGCTGGCCATTGGAGTATTCAGGCAAACTGAATTACGGAAATGCAGTTCGTGCGGAAATGTGGCAATAACCTGAATCCTCTTCAAGCAGCTTATATGCAAAACAGCAATGCCAGTAAGACTGGGTTTTCCGCCAAACAGAATTACTTGATTGGCCGACCGCCAGAAAGCTCGGCTTCTCGTTGTTGATAGGGCCCACCGTTTTCACGCTCGACTTCTTCGATTGCTTTCCTGATCCCACGTTCTGCAATCTTGGCAATTGTCAGCCGGGGATTCCAGTATGCTGCATTCTTCACACGGTTGATTAAGCTATGATCCAAATGCACGGTAAGTTTCTGACGATCATTTGCTGTTTCAAGTATTGATACCGGGGAAGGTGACGAGTTTGCCATTTCGTGGGGTTGTTGCGGTATCAGTGTGGCGAATGGATCTGCCCCGATGGTAGATGCTCGATTAGTTCGCTGCTTTGTCATGTACGATTTCCTCCTGTGCTAAAATTTCCTTTGCTAATGATCGATAGTCTTCCGTACCAGGGCTGTTCGGTGAATAGGTGGTAATGGGCTCACCCATTGATGGACATTCCGCCAACCGCACATTCTCGCGAATGCTGGTTTTCAAGGTTTGCGGAAAACGACTCCGTAACTTTTCAACAACTTCTGGACCATGATTAGTGCGGTTATCAAGTCGGCAGGGAAGAATACCGGCGATATACAGCGTAGGATTCAATCGCTTCCGAACTACGTCAACAGTCTGAAGCAATTGAGCTAACCCTTGCAGCCCCATGACATGGCACTCAACTGGAACTAATACCTCACGGACAGCCGTAAGAGCATTTACCGTCAAAATGCCAAGCGTTGGAGCACAATCAATTAAGACATAGTCGAATTGATGCTCTATTGCTGATAGCTTTTCTCGGAAGATAGTTTCTGCACCTGGTTCATTGGAAAGTGCCTTTTCAGCACCTACCAACCAAGCTGATGCACCAACGAGGAATAGATTCGCTGTGCCAGTCGGCTGAATTAAATCAGTCAGTGTGGTTCGTGCGGGTTCAGCGAACAAGTCAAACACGCCACGTCCAGTAGTGTGAGTTACCAACCAACTGGTGGTCGAATACTGCGGATCTAAATCGATCAGCAGCACTTTCTTATCCTGTTCAGCCAGGCATGCTCCAAGATTCACTGTGGTGGTTGTTTTACCCGTTCCACCTTTTTGATTCACGACAGCAATTGCACGCATAGACCTCTGGGGTTCTTATCCTGGAACAACAGTGATTCCGTTTGGCCAAGCATTCCAGAGATGTAGGAAGCCCGTCAATAGGGCAAATACAGCATAGTGGAGTTTCCAGCATGAATTGATCTACTATCTCACACAGCAGAACAAGGTTCTGTGGTTGTCAGCAACGCACGCAGCGTTACTGGAAACTGTCATTGAGCGACAGTCTCAACCAGAAGTCGGCTACCAACCGATGAAGGCGACGGCTACCACCGTTACGAGACTGGCTCGTCGAGCCGGATACATCGAGAGATGTTCGTCCGGTTCAAGGAGCACTGCAGGAAGTAAAATCCGCTTCCTTTGTAGGGAAGAGGAACAATCTCATGCTTTGACTCCATCCGCATAAGTAGGCGGGCGACAAGGACAGACCTCATGCACTTGATGAGGCCGGAATGTTTGAAGCGGGTGAAAATCCCGTCCATGGGGTAAGGGCCAAAGCCGTAATGGCAATTCGGGTGCAAGTCCCGTTAGGCTCGTATAACATGGCGAGGGTGGGGAGTGCTCATGGCAGAAATGCCAGAGCCCGGCTTGTAGACGCAAGTCGGCGATGGGGTGATGAACAAGCTCCACGATGAATAGCTCAACCACACAAAGGCGAATAAATCGCTTCCTCGTGAAGATGCATCGAGACGGAGCCGAACCGCAAACGGCAAAAGCAGGTGGGTAAGGTTGGCCTTGTGCCTTCTCCGACCTGAAATCACCAAAGTCTCTTTGGTGGAAACTATGCCTGGGCGGGAGCCTGGGACATGCTGCTTTTGGCCTGAGGAGTCATACCTCCTCTAGCGACGTGACGATGCAACTGGGCTCTGCAAAGTTTGCAGGGCTGCACAGAACATTTCTAACTTGGGATCTTCCATTGTGGCCGGGCTTGGTAACCCGGTGCCAGGGCATAGTCGACCTGGTGTTTCAAAAACGATGGAAAGGGAGAGTGGGGCAAGTAGGAACTGGGCGGGAGCCCAAACGGACATACTGCAAGGCAGTGGCGTGGCCGTTCGTGTCTTTACGGGTGGTGCCGGAAGACAGTTCGTAACGAAAGCCCTGACGAGCATTTCGCTCTGACAGATTCCTATAAAGCCCGGGGACGGGAGGTAGCAGCAGGCAAAGCATCGAAATCATCGGAAGATGGTTTCGCTTCTTTGGCGGCATTTTGACAGTCGACAGGTGAGGTGTACCCCGAACCTATCGACCGTAAGGTTTCCGCTACCTCCATACTTTGGGCAACGACAACTATAGGAAGGTACGGAGCTTCACGATGAAGCTCCAACTTCCAGAAGGATGGACAGGCGAAAAGGATTTTGCAGCAAGGATGCATCTGCTCGGCTTCATGGAAGGGTGTGCCGTAAACACCCTTCATTTTCTTCCTGAAGCAATTTTAGCCATAACCTCGATCAGTACTTGATGCAGTACCGATACGAAGCCACCAGCATTGCTGGGTTCATTCAGACCATTGCCGTTGCCTATGTGGCAAGGGGGTATTTCTTCTACGTGACGGGGGAAATTCCGGAAGGGAAAGACTTGGCCAAAGTCGATGCCAAGTTGATCGAACGGTACGGCGTAGGAATCTCCAAGTTCACTAGGGCCAGGAAGAAACGGGCAGGCGTGGCCAACCTCCAGTACTTGAGGCTTACCGGCTCCAGGCAGTTCGTCATCTTCGCCACCCATGGGCAAAGCCCATTCTTTGAGATGGAAGCCAAGCAGATCCGTGATGTCCGGCGAGTGCCGTGCAAGTTTGCAGGCTACTCGATCAGTTTTAAGTCAGGTCATGTCCATGTGCGGATTGAGAAGCAGCGCTACCTGGAAATGAAGGCTTACTTTCTGGAGCAAGCCACCAGACAGGAAACGACCGATCTCGAACAAGAGATGCGGAAGTTGCTGGATTACGAACCGTATGCACCGATCCGATCTCAAAAGCTCTGCATCTGGCGAGCGGTGAACAGGCAGCGGAAAGCAGCGGGACTACCCTTGATTGCCAAAGACTGCCTGCGATTTTACCGCCGAGTTGTGAAGCCGTTTGCCATTGATGCCCAAAACAAGGCTGCCTGATACTCCCCCTCTGCTCAAATGATTTTTCCCATCCACCCCTCACTGGCTAGCTGGGGTTGGGTGGGAAAAATCTCCATGCTTGCTAGTTCATCCTGGAGAGGAGCATCGCCGAGGGCATGCCGAGCATGGATGCTCGGCGTGACCTTGGCAGCGGAGCGACTGTTACTAGCGTGTTTTAAGCCAAATATCGATTGTTTGCACTAAAGCACTTTGAGTTCCGGCTTTCGATCCTAGGAGCTGCATTAGTAAATCTTTCAGTTGAACGACGGGCCAGATTTCGTTCCCTTCGTTGGAAAGCCGTTCACATACCCTGATAACGAATGCAATTTTACGAACGGGTGACATCTTTAGAGAATACACATGCCGAATCGACAAGCATGCAAGTTGCAGCCTGACCTCAAGGTTTACCCGGGGGCTGCTGAACTGCTCCAGGATTGAACGAAGAGGATACTCGTCACAATTCCATGAGCAAGTTTCGCCAGCATCTTTTAGAATCTCGATATTCCACCAAGCGAAATCATAGCCGTGAGCAAGCAACTTTGCGGAAGCTAAGTTGAATTTTTTCAGGTCAATTAGACCGGCTTCGTATGCATCGAGAATGAGAACTTGTGTCCAAGCTCGCCTTATTATGAATTCGTGAATTCCAAATGATCCCAGAACCCAATCATCAGTCCAAAGAATTCGGTTTTCACGTTTCGCCAGAAATAACGTTTCGGTGCCATGACTTCCGAAAAGTTCAATTAGCTTTTCACGTTTCTCTGGATCATACGCAGCAAGCTCAGGACACGATTCTATTGTGCAGTTCTTAGTTGCGAATGAAAGCAAATCTAACAACATGGCTTGATAGGCTGCATACTGCTCAGAACCTGCTTTCTCGATGGAGAGATTGCCAACATTGTTTATCGCAATCGTAGCAGGCAGCGTCTTCTGTGTGGACTTTGACTGAATGTGCTGAAGGGTACGGAGAGTAGATTCTGAAATGATTAGCTTTCGCTGCGTCTTTTCTAGCAACTCAATCGTATCAAGGAATCCAAGTAGGTACAGTGCTGTCAGATCGACAACAACTTCACTCGATGCTCTTAAGTCATCAAGGGCCTTTGCCCTTTCTTGATAATCCCCAGAACAGCAACGTAGTTGTCTATCTGGCGAGTTCAAAAGGTGGTCAAGCGTCTCAAATTCATCCCGACCCACTGCGGTAGTAAGAAGGTGAATGGAAACTGGTTGACTCGAGTATAAGTCCAAAATCCCTTCGACATGTGATCGCCTGTCCTTCAAGGATTCTAATACGGGCTTGAAATCATAGGCGATTGGATCGTCAGGCTTCTCACTTGGTGCCCCGACGCGAACCAGTTGAACTATCCCATCCTCGGGAAATCGAAGTTGAAGATTGTGCATGCAATCTTGGTAGACATGTGTGTACTTACTTTTGATGTCTTTCACCACCCCTAATCTGTCTTGAAAACTACCCCTGGCCAATACGAACTGCTCGCCGACATTTTTTCCAAGCATCTCTCTAACCATAAGGTCGGATTCACTTCGTTCACCTCGTTGTGGCAGGATTGGAAGCTCATCTTGAATAATGACCCATTGAACTGGCTCCTCCCCTTTTTCCGAAAAGCCGACTGCACAACCAGATTTTACTTTTGAAGGAGAGTCGAGCAAATGCCGGGGATTATGTTCGCGAACGAAATGATCTAGAAACAACTTGATATAGGAATTGTGAGCATCAACATCATCGAAATGGAATCGCAACAAATTATAGGCAAACTGCAGAGCTGCCTCAGTCTGCTTGCTGAAGACCAGAATTCCAATCACCCAACGTCCTACAGTGCTTGGATCAGATGTTTCTGGCTTTGGAAGCAGATGCACGTCGGAACAGACTAACTCAGGTCTGTTCAAATGTAGTCCATATAGAGATTGCCAGAGAAGGTAGTCAGGATCGTCTGGCTTTTCTTTTAAGAGCAACTGAACTGCTTCTAATCCTCTAGTCGAGTCGTATGCCTGTAGAAGTGCCAGTTCATCATAGAGCATTCGTTTATCACGAAGACCTATGTCGCGTTGTTCCGCATAGACCTTCAGCAACAAGTCGTGCCTAGCAGTTCGCTTTGCGCAATCAAGATACAGTCTTGTATATGCGTCAAACCAACCCCTTCTCAAAACTCTCTCAAGAATGGGGATGGCTTCACCATCCAACCCAAGTTTCGGAAGAACTCTCCCAAGCAACCGCAGATCGGCTTCTGCCAATCCAACAGTGTTGTTACAGGCTTGGGTACCAGCTTCCCGAGCCTCTTCATCTTTCCCGTCCAAGTGAAGACGTAGTGCTTTCAAGATTTGTTTGACCGCGATGGAACATTGACCCACTAGTTCAGAGTCGAGCAATTGATCGATTAAGGCATGTTGATTTAATTTACCGTATGCCCTGACTGCAAGTTCCAAGTAGTCTGACTTGAGCTCAGAGCCGGATTTGCTTTGACGCAGGCAAAGCTCAATTACAGAATTCAAGTCTCCGGGCGCTTTCCTCTCGTAAAGCGCTGAAGCAAGGAGGATGATCAATCGGTCGGAATCCTTATTGCTTGGAACCGTTTGCATCAAAAGAATGGCATCATCATATTTTTCAGTTTCGATTAGATGAAGTGCTCTGCGACGAACTGGTTCAATGTTCGTTGGGTCAAGTTTGGCAGCATCCCAGTAATCTCTTTCGGCCTTGGCCCCTTGACCTTGAAGGTCATAGACAATTCCACGGTTCAATAGGAGATGGGCTGTGAGGGAGTCATGATTTGAAGGCTTCGCTTTTTCGATTGCCGTCGAATAGAAAGTGATAGCCGACGTGAGGAACTGACTTCTTTTCTCGCTGGTTTCTGCTGACATTGCCCGTTGATGAGTTGCTTGAGCTAAAGCCATCCATGATTGAGCAATCTCCGGAGCAACTTCAGTAGCGGATTTGCCATATTTCTCAGCTAAATCTAAGTTCTCAATTTTTAAGGCATGGTTTGAAAGTGCTAATGCGATTTCAACATCATGTCGTACAGACTCATCGACTTTTCCCTCAATCTCTTCAAAGGTTAAGTCTTTGGGACTACAACGAATACAAATTGCGTGAATTGGAACACTGTGGGGAGATTTTAATCTCAAGTCACATGCAAGTGCGTACGCTTTGTCAGAATTCCCTAGTAACTCATATGCCAATGCTTGGTTAATGAGTGCACGATCATCACTAGGTTGATATCCATAACCTTCAAGCAGGAGCCTTCCTGCTTCACTGAAGTTTCCTAGAGGAATATGCGTATTTGCTAGATATACGCACCATCGGTACTTTTGCCTTTCTGTTAGTTTGTCCCACTTCGCTTCGCGAATTCGGTTAAGAGCGACTTGTGAGGATTTGTAATCGTGATTTTTTGAAAGGTCATCAGTAATTTCCAAGTCACGATCAATGGCGTCGTTTGAGACATAGGTGTCTACCACAGCTTCCGTGACAACCCGTCTGATATCAGAGTTCTTTCTCCCCGTATCGCCGCGAAGCACTTCGTCACGTTCATCTTCACCCAGTTCGTCTAGCAACTCCTCGATGTCCTGCCACGTGTACAGGTCGATCAAGAATAGTCCTTTGGCGTTGTGATCCTTATTCAGCGTCAGGAGTTTTGTCTGAACATCTTCAGTCTTTTTGGCAGACGTCAAAAATAGGTACTCATCTATTTTTACCGAATATTTCAAGACTTCATCGACTTCTACCTGAATGTCAGCAAATTGAATAGTCTTATTGCTTTCGTGATGTTTACATTGGACTGCTCGAAGAGGGGATTTGCCACTCATGTCAATAAGGTCGATTCCGAACTGTCGCTCCCCTCGTTTTCCAAGACGTTGAAAATTGCCACCTTTCCAGTTTCGGTTCAACAATCGCTTACAGAAAAGCTCAAAATCAATTTCATTGCTAGGTTGTGGATAACGAAAACTCATTGATCCTTCCTTAGCTTAGATAGCAAGCCAGAATCTTGACAGACTCATTCTATGCCCAAAAGGAAGAGGCCCGGTGGTGTCGGGCATAGAAGTATTGATGTTAAGCCTGCCCAGGACGAGGAGCTTGAAAGTGAATCCAATCCATCGCCAAAGCCGCCAAGCGAGCGACCAGGGGAAGGTCGTTCAAACTAAAAGACGTTGAACGTTTCCACTGGTCATCAACACGATAAATTCGAGAAATGGATACTGAGTACCATTTCTTGCCTTTATCGTTCTCCTGTGGCCACACGGAGCAGGTGATGCGTCCCATTCGCTTTTCCCAAACGGGGCGATTGGCACTATCATCACCAGGCTCGCGTGCTTGTCGTCGTTGCTGTGCAGTTGCCGTAGCTGGCATAGTCCACCAGACCTTTCTTGGGTTTGGAACAAAAACAAGTCAGAACCGTTAACCGACACCACTAGCCTCACCGACGTTATGACGCTTCCTCTGAAATGGTGTCCTAGCAGGAGCGTTGCTTTTCCTTGGACGAGGCAACGGTGCCGATTTGTTCAAGAATCGCCTTAGCACCTGAAACAACGATCTGCCATCGGAGAGCTTGCATTCCCAAAGTATAAGCACCAGCCAGCCACGCCGTTTCAACTGTGCCACAACCTTCCGATCACGCTTTACATTCCTGGCAAACTTAGGAATCCAGTAATCACGATTGGTTTTCGGGGTACTTGACTTGCTGCAACCATGCCGGTGCCAATAGCAGCCATGTACAAAGATGACCTTCTTCATCCCCTCAATCACAAAGTCAGGGGAGCCAGGCAGTGATGCCACGTTCTGCTTGAAGCTTGCCCCCATCTTCAAAAGAACGGCAGCTACAAGCCTTTCAGGCCGTGTTCGTTTGGATCGGACATTCGCCAAGCTGGATGATGGACTTGCAGGCTTTAGTTTGTTCATGCCCAGGTTATGGCACGATCAAGTTTGCATGCGACTTTGCAAGGGATTGTTCATGGGGCCTGTTGCAACAAACCATGAATTTCCGCAGCAGCCTTCCAGAACTCACCGAGTGTTTGAACATAACTCAGCCTTGCTTGAGCATAGGTCCGCTGTGCGTCAAGAAGTGCCGTGTAGTCGTATTTCGCATCACCACTTTCAAACGCAGACTTTGATAACCGTTGAGCTTCGCGAGCCTGGGGAAGCAACTCTTTCTCAAACTTGTTGACTTGGTCACGAGCAGTTGCGTAGCGTTGATAGGCAAGTAGCACACGGTCGCTAAGTTGAAGCTTCGTATTCTGCAGTTCACTCACCCTGCGAGCTAGTTCGGCTTCCGCTGCCTGGATATTCCCTTGGTTTTTGTTCCAAACAGGGATTCGCATGCCGACTTCAAACGAGACTTGCGAAACACTTTGTGTGTAGTCATAAAGTGGCTGCACTTTCAAGTCGACGTTCGGAATGTTCTCTAGGCGAGAGCGAGTGATAAGCTTCTCCGCTTCGGAGATGCTTGCCTGAGCTTGCATAAGTTGCGAATTTTTCGATAGCACAGTCTCCTGAACATGCGCTAGTTGATACTCGGGTCTGCCTTGTTCAAGGTCGCCTTGAAGTGGAGTGATCTTCGCACCGGGCTTTCCAATCACGTTGGCGAGGAGAGGCCAGGCGACTTTGAGTCTTTCTCTAGATGAGATAAGTTTGTTCAGGTTTACTTCGTACTCAACTTTAGCACGAAGCACATCGGTAGTAGCACCGCGTCCAGCTTTCTCCATTTTCTGAGACGCTTCGGTGCTCTCAAGAGCGATCTTTACGATAGCTTCGTTCTCGCTTACTTCTCTCTGTGCTGTGAGTGCATCGTAAAAGGCGGCTCGCACCTTAGCTTCAAGATCAAACCGCTTGCTGATTGCCTGCCATTGATTAGCGGTTACTGCGTCAAGCGCTGCCGACTGCGATACTCCAAGTTTTCCGCCGGTTACAATCTCCTGTGAAACGAACGGTCCTTGTTGTCCGGCTCCATTCTCGCGGCTTCCAAGCTGTTCTCCGATGTAACCAACAGTTGGGTTTGGATAGAGTCCAGCTTGCAGGGCGTTGCCCTGTGCAACGCCGATGAGAGCATTAGCGGAAACAAGTTCCGGGTGATTCTGAAGAGCAACGTCGATAGCTTGCAGGAGTGTAAGAGTGGGGGGGAGAGTATCAGAACTCTCTGCTGCAACCTGTCTTGCTTCCACAATGCTAAGTAGATCGCTTGAAGGGGGTGGAACGGTCAGGGAGTGTTCGTACCTTGTTGCGCATCCAGCGGTCGCAACAAGAGTTAGCGAACCTACCCAAATACCCCATTTGTTACCAATAAGCGTGGACATCCTTGTCTCCCCTTATGTGTATCGACTCAGGGCTTTCATAAGCTTCAAAAGAAGTTAAAGCCCCTTGGTTTCCGGCCTTATTTGACATGCACCACGAATGGTACGTCGAACACCATGTCCGACCGTTTGAACTGTCCCCAGCCCTTATAAATGCCGGGTGTTGCAAAGTGAATCATGAAGCTTACTTTGCCAGGTGTTTGCTTTTCATTTGGATGTGCGTGTGCGTAGTCGCCGTCTTTAGTGTTCACAACGACAAGGTGCCCCATCGCTCCAAGGTAAGGCTGAAGATCGACCACTGGTTTTCCATCATTGGAAAACTCAAACGCAATAGTTGCTTCTCCAACTATCGCAGAACTAACGGTGACGTTTGCATTCCAGCCTTCGCCTTTTACAACTCCTGGAACAGTACTAGCAAGCGGCGCTGCTGGTGCTGCTTCTCCTTTCACAACAACCTTGCTTCGAATAGTTGCAGGTGATCCGCCTTTTGGTTTTACGTCGGCGTAGACGTAGTACTCACCGCCTGCCTTGAATGTATGTGAAACTGTCATCACACCATCTTTGGAAACATCGGGATGAAGGTGTGCAAAGTTTGCCATCCCTTTGTCAATGAGGATTAAGTGCACAAGCTTTTCGTGAGTCGGTTCAAACTCGGTTAACATCTTGTTTTTCGCGTCATGGACCATGAGAATGAGGTTCGTTGGTTTTCCGGTTTCAAGTTCGGAAGGGGAGATATGCAAGGTCAGCCCTGACTGAGTTGAAGGTTCGGTCTTATGGCCTGCATGTGAGTGTCCACCTTGTGCGTCACCATGATCATGTGACTTATGATCATGCTCTTTGTTGGACGGTTTCGTCGGTTCTGACTTTGACTGGCATCCAATGACTCCGATTGCCAGTAGCAGAACAGTGATGATTCTCATGGCTCTTCCTCCTCCGGACAAATGGAAACAGTCTAGATCGTTCAGGCAAACTCCACCAACCCCTCGAAGATTGGGCAGATGATTATTTCTTGACGTACTCTTCTGGGAGTTTCACGTCCTTTGGGTTCTCCTTCGCAAGCTTTACAAACTCTTCAACGCATGGGGGGCAGCAGAACTCGTACTTCTTCCCAGCAACTATCCAAGTACATTCGGCATTGGCCTTGGTCAGGGTGACCGGACAAATCTTGTCGCCAACTTTGGGTTTGAGGTCATGCTTCGGTTTGAAGTTTTTGAATTTCTCCGAAGCCGTGACGTTGCCGTTCGCCTTGATGTCATCGTTGGTGTAGATGCCGGCTGCCGTCAGGTAGAGTTTTCGTTCTTCATCGACTTCCCCTTTGGATGTTGGCATGGCTGCTTTTTCATCGTGTCCATCACCTGGCTTATCAGCTGTGTTGAAGGCAAGATGATACCGCTCGCCCCCCAGTTTCAATGCAGGTATGGTGATCTCCAATTCCTGGCTCCAGAGTTCTTTGGGGATTTCGCCGGTGAACCTTGAGGTATATCCCTTGCCATCTCCTTCAAGTGGCTCGGGCTTAAGCTCGAAGGTAACGAACTCTTTATCCCCGACACGGCGAACATAAGCGGTGATCTTCTGAACCTCAGTTTCGACGATTTTCGATAAGTCTTTTCCAAAGAGAAAAAGGTGAACCGAGCCGCTTTTGTGCATGACTGCTTCGGCGTAGTATTTACCTTGTGCGAAGGCAACGTGAACACCCCCCGGATGCCCTTCTACGTTGTGCCCGGACTTTTTCTCCTTTTCGTGGTTGTGCGATTCCTCTTTGAAATCCCCTGAATAGTGGAGGCCATCCACGGTGCCGCCAATGGTTCCTTTGAATTCCATCACTTTTCCAAGTTGGTCGTGCGTCCCGACGAAAGCAATGCCCTTGGAATCAGTCTTTGCTGGGTCGTGCTTGAGTTCGAGTGTAATTGGTGGCGAAACGTTCGTGATTGTCAGCGTGACTTTGGTGATTTTTGACACTTCAACCTTGGGGGCTTTCTTCGCATCTCCGTCAACAACGTATACGGTCACTGATTTCGCATTGTGATCGACTGTGAATTCTGCGTGATACTCGTGTTCCCCCCATTCAGCGAGAGCCCCACCGTGCGGCCCTTCCTCCGGATGAGCATGATCGTGTGCGTCCTTTTCTTTCTTTGGGGCATTACCTTTAGCAGCTTGCTCCTGCTTCTGGCATCCAACGGGGAGTGTCAGGAATGCAAAGGCCAGCGCCGAAACCGTTAGCAAGGTTCGAATGGCTTTCATCGTCGTATCTCCTTGTAAGGGTGATGTGTGACTAGTGGCATGGGTCAGAGACAGATGTGGCATCACTTTCCATCTCGTGAACGATGTGGTCGGCATCTTTGCCGCTAAATTTCCAGAACAGACCTGGATGGAGGAGGTACTCACTTAGAGTTGAAGTGATTAGCCCCCCAAGGATCACCGTGGCAACGGGATAGAGAATCTCGCGGCCCGGTTTTTGCCCTTCAAGCACCAATGGCAGAAGACCAATCCCAGCTGTGAGTGCTGTCATCAGCACTGGTGCAAGTCTCTCAAGGCTTCCGCGTAAGACCATCTCTTCTGAAAACTTCTCGCCTTCATGCTTCATTAAGTGGAAGTAGTGGGAAACGAGGAGAATGCCGTTACGAGCAGCAATGCCCCCTAGAGAAATGAATCCCACCATGCTCGCAACAGTCAGAGTTTGCCCGGTCAGTGCCAGAGCCACCACGCCACCAATAAATGCAGCTGGTAGTGCATTTAGGATTTGGAGAACGATGCGAGGGGACGGATAAAGCATGTAGAGCACAACAAACATGGCAACAAACGATGCACCTGCAAGAATGGCGATCAGAGAAGTTGCTCGCTCCTGGCTTTCAAATTGCCCGGCATACTCGACAAAATATCCGCTCGGCCATCCGCTTGATTTCTGAAGATCCCCGATCCTGCTTTGAATGTCGCGTACGACACTTGCCAAGTCGCGTCCCAAGGCGTTGCAACGAAGAACGATCCTTCGACGTGCATTCTCTCGGTTTATGGTGTTGGGGCCTGCTCCAACTTCAATCGTCGCAAGCTCAGAGAGAGGAACTTGTCCACGTCCACCTGGCAGTTCAAGTCGAAGCTTGCCAAGTTTGGTTGGGTCATTGCGGAATTCTTCGCCAACCCAAACTACCAGATCAAATCGTCTTTGACCTTCTAGCACTTGTGAGAGTGATTCACCCCTTAGTGCTGTCCCAACGAACTCGGCAACATATGCCCTATCAACTCCGAAGTAAGTAAGCTGCTCAGGCTTAAGTCTGATGTGCAGTTCGTTAATCTGTCTTTGTGATTCGATGGCAAGCGACGAGATGCCGGGCACGCTTCCGATCGAACCTTTGATCCGTTCTGCAAGTTGCCTTAGTGTGTCGAGGTCATCACCGTAAATCTTGATTGCGATCTGCGCCGTCACCCCAGAAAGCATGTGACTAATTAGGTGTGCAAGCGGCTGTTCCACCTCAATCTGCACCCCAGGCAACCCGTCTCGAAGCTCATGCAGAATCTTCTTAATGACAGCTTCCCTGTCAAGATGAGCCTCTTGGTTCATGGAGAGGATGTACTCGGTGTTCCCCACTGGCTCTGCATGCTCGTCAAGTTCGGCTCGTCCCGTACGGCGAGCGAACTGAAGCACTTCGCCGCTCGTGTTGGAGTCAGACTTCTGCATCTTCCGAAACACTTTGTCTGCCATCCGTGCAATCTGGTTTGAGTCTTGAAGGGATGAACCTGGAGGGAGAGTGAGATTGACCTGAACGCTGCCTTCATCAAAAGGTGGCAGGAAGTCGGCTCCAAGGTGTGTAAGTAGATAACCTGAAAACCCAACGATGATCCAAGTGGAGAGCAGAAGCGTTCCTGCCCACCGCATGCTAAACCTGATGACATGGCTTGCACCCCATTTGAGGATGCGAAGAAGCGGGCTATCCACTTCGGCATGTTCTGATTTGGTGTTGGAAAGCAGGTAATAGGACAGGACGGGAGTAACAGTTAGGGAAACGATGAGTGAAGAAAGAATCGAGACGATATAGGCAACCCCCAAAGGGGCAAAGAGCCTTCCTTCAATGCCTGAAAGAGCAAAGAGGGGGATGAACACCATGATGACCATTGCCGTGCCAAAGACTATCGCACTACGAATCTCAACACTTGCTTCGTAGATGACTTTGAGAGCGGGGCGAGGCTTTTCAAGGAGCGAATTCTCCTTGAGTCTTCGGAAGATGTTTTCCACATCGACAATTGAGTCATCAACTAACTCGCCAAGAGCAACCGCGATGCCGCCAAGGGTCATGACGTTGATGCTTAATGGCGTCCCTGTAATCCAGCTAATGAGCTTAAACGAAAGCCCCGTCATGACGAGTGAGAGTGGAATAGCAGCAAGAGAAATGAACGTCGTTCGAACATTAAGCAAGAAGAGAAAGAGAATCACCAGGACAAGGCCTGCTCCAATAACAAGTGCTTCCCCAACGTTGTAGATGCCGGTATCGATGAACCGTTTTAGTTGAAAGAGTTCGGAGTTAATCTCAACACTTTTTGGAAGGCTAGGTTCCAACTCTTTGAGTGCCGACTTTACGTCCTCAGTCAAACGTCTTGTGTCAGTGTGTGGTTGTTTAGTGATGGTGAGGATAACCGCATCTTTACCGTTAACGCTTGAGTCGCCACGCTTGAGTTGTGGAGCCTCTACCACCTTGGCGATGTGACGAACCTGAACAGAGCGGCTCCCCACAAACTTCACGGGGATGCTCTTGATCTCATCCAAAACACGTTCTGGTTTGGGTCCGAGTCTTCCAAGAACACGGATGGTCTGCTCTCCTTCGGAGTTAACCATGAATCCGCCGGAAGCGTTGAGGTTGTTATTCTTGATGGCATCTTCAACTTCCTTTAGCGTCACCCCTTGTTCGACAAGAAGGTTCGGATCAAGCAGTACCTGATACTGCTTTCTGCCTCCACCCATGACGATGACCTGAGCAACGCCAGGGATTTTGAGAAGCCGTGGTCGAATAATCCAGTCAGCTATAGTGCGAAGTTCCATGGCTTGCGAGACTGACCCGTCATCGTTTTTCCGTGACAGCCCGACATGCATGATCTGACCCATGATGGAACTGACCGGTGCCATCTGTGGCCGAACACCTGGTGGTAAACCATCGGCTATCGAGCTTAGTCGTTCCTGTACAGTCTGTCGTGCCAGGTAGATATTGGTATTCCAATCAAACTCCGCATAGACAACCGATAACCCAATAGCAGATTGACTTCGAACTGCCTGCACCCCTGTGGCACCGAGCAGTGCTGATTCGAGAGGAAAGGTTACAAGCGTTTCGACTTCTTCCGATGCAAGCCCTGGGGCTTCCGTCATGATGGTTACACGAGGACGGTCGAGATCAGGGAACACGTCGATTGGAAGTGTTGCCGTGATGTAGCTTCCATAGATGAATGCTGCGATGCTGAGAAAAACAATCAGCATTCGGTATTTCAGGGCAAAGCGAATTAACGAGTTCACGACTAGCACCCTCCAATTAGTGGGAATGACCGCTATGGTCGTGACCCTGTCCACCGGCTTCGCCTTCGGCTTTCGCTTTAAGGGCACGGTTCAGTTGCACTGCCGCGTTTATGGCGATGACGTTGCCAGGGGTGATGCTGCCGTCATTGGCAATAACGGCGTTGTCTTGATCCTCGTAGCGAACATAGACGGGCTTTCTTTCAAGCAGGCTTCCGTTCTGTCTGAAGACGAACGCATCAGAGCCTTCGTGAACGATGGCTTCCCTTGGCAGCACGAACACATCGTTCATTTTTTCAACCGGTACTCCAAGTCTTACTCGTTGTCCAGGCCGAAATCTCCAGACGCGGCGAACGCTGCCACCGTTTGCCGGCGTTTCTCGTACTGCATTGTCAACCGGTAGGTAAAACGAAAGCATCCGCGTCATCGGATCAATATGGCTTGCGATGAAGCGGATGGATAGTTGCGTCGGGGCTGAGCTCCATTCGGAAGAGCTATCAAGTAGTACCATTTGGATGGGCCAGTTTTCTTTCGATGCAACTTGAAGTAGGGGCGACTCCTGCTCAAAGGCCTTGCCTTCAACATCAAGTGCCTGGTGATTTGCCAGGAACGCAAGCACTTGTCCGGCTTGCACAAGTTCACCAAGCTGCACTTTTAACTCTTCCACTTCATAGACGAACTTGTCGCCGTCTTCGGCTTTTCGTGGTGCACGGACGAAGAACTCTGTGAGAAACTTTCCCGACATAACTTGATTCACGTCATCTAGCGAAAGCCCACGAGTGAGAAGGTCTTGCTTATGCGTATCAAGGGCGGCCTGTAGCCTTCGCTCTTCGTAGCCAAGATCAAGCAGCTTGCTCTTAAAGAGCGATTGACTGTCAGCTACCGCTTTCAATCGTTGCTGTTCATCGGCATTGATCTGGAGATCACGAGTAGTCTTATAGAGTTGGGCCTGGGTGTTTTGAAGGTACTCACTAACGAGTCTAAGCTGGAATAGATTGTCACCAGGCTTAACGAGTTGCCCTGGGAGAACATTGATCTTGGTAATGATGCCGGAAAGCGTCGTCGAAACTCCGCGGTTACTCAGCCCAGGCCGCTCCACAATGGTGCCGGGCATCTGTGCAGTTCGCCAGTAGGTGGTTAGTTCAACGGTGCCTGTCTTTAGCCCCAAGTTTGCTTTAGCCTGTTTGCTTAGCTTCAACCGTTCTGGATTATCGAGTGCATGATCATCTGTCTTGCTCGATTCACCGGCGGGCCTTGTGCGCAAAAGCCAACCTTTCCAAGTATCTCGAGTAAGCCAGCCTCCAACGAGCAAAGCTGCTACTACCGCCAAGGAGATGAGGGAACGCAAGATGAAAGTTAGTCGTTTCATAGCAGACACTTCTCACGAATGCATAGTTACCGATGGATGATAAGCCACTGGCCATTCTGGTTGAATGACCAGTGGGAACGCACGGTTTACCTTGCTATGACTTGGGCTTTTCCTTGAATGACCCAACTGCTCCTTCTAGTAGAGAGGGAGTGTAGCCAGCCTTCTCAACTGCTTCCCACAACTCCTTGGGAGACACTTTGGAATTTGCTTTTGGGAACACTGTCACGGTGTGAGCAGTTGCGTCGGGCTCTACTTTCTCGACACCACCGACTTTCGCGACGAACTTTTTCACCTTCATGGCACAACCACCACAGGTCATGTCATCAACCTTGATTGTGACCACGTTCTTGTCAGCCTTCTTTTGGTCATCAGCATGAATGGCTGAACCAGAGAGAAGCAGTGCGGTGAGTAAGGCTGTCAGTTGCCACATGCGAAGAGCTAACATTCGATTCTCCTTTGCGAAGTGCCGCACACCTGTTCAACAAACCGATGGTGAGCAGATAACGGCGATGCATAAGCCTGTTACTTAGTGACTGTGACCGGCGTGGCCGTCACTGCCGGATGATCCTGAGGATTGGCATCCTGCCGATCCAAAGCCGAGGGTAATGATGAGCAAGACTACCAAGATAGTCCGCAGAACCAGCTTCCATGCGTTCATGGTCAAACCTTTATGAGAATGGCAGCAAGCAGGTGGAATCCTTGCCACATGCATAAGCCAATGGGCATTTACGCTTCAAACTGAAGTGGATTGGTTATTTGGCAACGGCTGAAACTGAACGGCGAAGCCGCTTAATCGTTGCTATGTAGAAGTGACGAAGGGGCTGCTTAACAAAGCAAAACAAACGAAGTGCGCAGAGCATCCTCTGCGGATAGTTGCCTATGGTGCGACATATTGCTGCCGCAAGTTGCTGAAACTGAAAAGGCAATGCTTTCGGGAACTAAGGAGTGTTCAAAACCAAACTGCCATTCCTGTACGGAATCAATCAGGAGATTCGTAGCCAATGTAAGTGTAGGTGCAACCGGGATGTCTTGATGCTGGTTGCATGGACAAAAAGGAGCCGGTTGATGTGGGTGTTTGTCCGGAGTCGCGGGTTTGGAATCGTGCTTTTTACCGTGATGGCAGCAAGAGGAAGGATTCGATTCTCTGGTTGCAGTTTTGGTGTCGCATTTCTTGGTTGCGAAGAACTGTCCGAATGCACAGCAGCATAGTCCGGGGCCAAGAATGGCCACGAGGCTGAGATACAAGGATAGAACGACACGAACCAAGCCACGATTCCTTCTAGATTCCCAAATTATAGCCTGGCACCAGTAAGAGACAATGGCAGGCTCATCAGCTTCTATCGACCAGGAAGCCGGGGAGACTTGAACGGATATGCGGGTTGAAAACAATCTTGACGGTTTGTTCCACTCCTATTGTTGAAGATGGCTTCAAGCGGATGTCTCTTCACTTGACATTGTGGCAAATGACCTGGATGGATACTTTCAATCCGTCATGCTTGAAAACAGGAGTTCCTCATGCGTCTTATCTATGTTGGCGTTGCACTCGCATCGGGCTTCGTTGGCTTCATGGCGATTGAATCGAAACCGTCAACCACAAAACAGGTAGTGAAGGTAGATCGGTCAAGTTCACAGTCAAAAGTTACGGCTAGTAGATCCCGAACTGCTGTAAGCCAGCCTGAGACATGTTCCACAGATGACCCGTGCTGTTCCGGGAATGGTCCTTGCACTGGCGGTTCATGTGGAAACGGAAAGTCCTGTTGCAAGGGGAGGTAAGTAACCTGCTTTTGGGCTTCGCAAGATGCTGCTTTCGCACCGAGTCAACGATGTTGTCAACCATTCTGATCTTTCTATCTGCGGTAGGAATGTATGGGCAAACCACGCCGAGCCAGCAAGCGGCTGTAGAGGTTCATTTCGTCGGCCAGATGCGAAAGGTTATGCGGGATGGTGATCTGACAGCAACTATCGACCTCGCCCAATTGTCCAAACGAAAGCACCTCTATGCACTTGGCCCGATTGAAGGACTTCGTGGGGAAATCACCATCTGGGACAGCAAGCCTTCTCTTGCTCGGATCGTAGTGGACAGAGTGTCAACGACGGAGAGCTTTCAGAGCAAAGCATGCTTCTTGGTCTATGCAAGCGTTGACTCATGGCAGGAAGTGCAAATTCCTCAAGAGATCAGAGACGATAAGTCATTTGAAAAATGGTTGGTACAGACCGCATCGAAACACGGGGTGAACACCAAGCGCCCATTTCCCTTTCTCCTGAAAGATACAGCACAGAAGGTTGTCTTTCACGTCGTTAACAAAACCGACGATAGTCCCCATTCGCAAGCCAAGCATGAGGCGATCAAGAAGAAATTCACCTTAGAAAACACAAGCGTCAAGCTGCTGGGATTTTACTCAGACAGTCATCACGGTGTTTTCACTCATCACGATAGCAACATCCACTTGCATGTGATTACGACCGATGAAAAACAGTCCGGACATGTCGAGTCGATTCAGTTCGGCAAGGAAGCTCGATTGCTTCTGCCGAAGTAGAATGCCGCCAGCAGATCACCTCGTCAGTAGAATGTCTCATGATGTTGTTTTCTCTCTAGTAATAAGGAGCCGCAGATGTTCAAGCACACGATTCTGGGAACTTTAGCCGCACTGTTTCTTTTCACGGCATCCGTGAGAGCTGAGTCGAAGATCGAGGTCAAGCAACTGCACATGTGTTGCAGTGGTTGTGCTGAGGAAGTTGAGAACATCCTGAAGAAAGTAGACGGCATATCCGACGTTCAAGTCACCAAGAAGACACGAACTGCAACTTTTACGGCACCAAACTCTGCCGCTGCTCAAAAAGCCATCGATGCACTCGCTGATGATGGATTCCACGGCGAAGTCAGTGACAAGGCTATAGGCTTTAAGGCCGATAGCGGCGCAAAGAAGGAAAAGGTGACCTCTCTCACCGTTTCCGGATTTCACAACACTTGCCCAGGCTGCGTGAAATCTTTCCGAGTGGCACTGAAGAAAGTGAGCGGCGTTGAGAGTGATGACTGCAAGCCGAACGTTACGACTTGCACGGTCAAGGGAAACTTCAATGCAGCCGAACTCGTCGAGGCACTGAACAAGGAAGGCTTCCACGTGAAGGTCAAGTAAGAGTAGATGCGCTCACGGGGCAGGAGACACTCTCGATGAACTGGATTCACCGGCAGATCTGCCGCTCGGGTTGGTGGCGAAGGTACGTTGAGAGGGATTTACTGCCCTGGGTGTTGCAGGCAGTCGAATTGGGCGACAAGCTTCTTGAGGTCGGCCCAGGTCCAGGACTTACTACCACGATTTTAGCAGATCGTTCCAACAAGCTTACCGCCCTAGAGATTGATCCAAAACTTGCTCAATTTTTAAGGTCGAACGCTAATCTTTCAGGAGTTGAGGTCGTCGAAGGAGATGCGACGGCGATGCCTTTCGCCGAAAGCAGTTTTGCTAGCGTGTTATCATTTACAATGATGCACCATATTCCATCAGCAAGTCTTCAAGACAAGATGCTGACGGAAGCCTACAGGGTGCTTCGTCCAAATGGCACTTTCATCGGAACCGATAGCATCTGGTCTCCCATTTTTGGTCTCGCCCATTTTGGCGACACGATGATCCTTATTAACCCCGACACATTTGAATCGAGGTTAAGTAACGCGGGCTTTACCGAGATCGAAATCGAGAAGAGACGCAAGGCATTCAGATTCCGAGCTAGGAAACCTGCAATCGTTGTTAATCCTGTTTAGTAACCCAAGTGATTCGTGCCCATGAGGAGCATGGCTGCGGCCATAAGCACCATCAAAGCATCTTCAACAAGGGTAACCACCGACATCGGAAGATTGAAAACCGTTCCCAGACAGGCGCAACGAATCTTGCGTTTGTTGAGTAAGCTCTCGATCACACCAATGGAACTTACTCCCATCACAACCAGGGTGACCAGGTTGATTACCAACGGATTGAAATTCGCCAGGTAGGCAATTCCCAGTCCGAGTTCGATGAACGGGTAGATGAACCCGTAGGCTCTCAGTCGCTTTGCCACCACGTCATAAGTCATGTAGGCATCAGCGAAGGCCGTGACGTTCAAGAGTTTGAAGAACGAAAACACGAGAAAGAACCCAGACATGAAGTGTCGCATGGATCGCTCCCAGTTGAATGATCCGTTTGCGTACTCAACAATACCAACAACGCCAAGCAAGTAGGCGAGAATAAGCAGCAGCGGAAAGTAACTCTGCTTCTCTGCGGGCTCTGCAGAAGGTTCAACGGGTGGAGTAGTAGTGATCTCACGGGTAACCCTGTAACCTGCTTTTTCAAGCAACCTGTTTACCAAATCACTTGATACATTCTCACCGTGCACGGTGATGGGCTTCTCTGGGGCGTTCGTGTCCACACTCCAATGATGAACGGAAGGCTCAGCATCGAAGATTGGCTTAATCTTCGCCACACAGCTTTCACATCGCAGGGTTGTTCCGAATGTTCGAATCATGTCTCTGTCTCCTTTGTGTTTTGCCCACAGAAGCATTAGCTGCTTAGAGCTTGCATAATGGGGCATTGTTTCGTTGAACCCTTTCCCTTGCAGTTTGCACTTAGCTCAAGAAGCTTTGCTCTGACTACTGTCAGGTCGCGAATGCGACGTTCAATATCAGCAGCCTTTGCTGTAGCTTTGGAACGAACGATTGATCTGTCCGTTTCCGGGTCTTCCCAGAGGGCAAGAAGTTCTTTCACTTCTTTCAGGGTGAATCCGAGCTCTTGGCTTCGCTTGATAAAGCGTAACCGCAAGACGGCATCTTCCGGGTACGCTCGATATCCTGAGGATCGTCTCGCAGGAACGGGGAGAAGTCCTCGCCGTTCGTAGTAACGAACAGTCTCAATTCCTAGTCCTGCCTGTTTGGCAAGTGCCCCAGTAGTTAGTGATCCCATATGCTGCACCTCCCTTCGATTCAGTATAAACCCCGTACCTTGGTACAGAGTCAAGAGGCTAAGAAATTATGTATGTGATCTTTCAATTCTGAAGTCCGAATTGTTGAAGAAAGCAGATGTGTTGCCGGTTTCGGAGGTTGGCTTGCATTGTTCGCGGATCTGAATGTCTTGCGATATCTTGTATGTCTACGATGTCTACACCACGTTCTCTGGACGTCGTGAATATCGTAACGCGGAATAAATGAACTGTAGCTGCAGGATGCTTAGTGATACTTCACTACAGAACTTCCAAAAGTCGATAACAAGCTATCCCACGACCAAAGTCTTTAGCAGAATGGGAAATGAATTGCTGCTTTGGCAGTTACGAAGCAGCATCTTCCGAAATGTCGGAGAACTTCTACTTGCAGCATTCGCAATTCGATTGATTCGTTTGAAGGCCATACTTTGGAGATTCGTTCTCGCCCGTGCGAGGCATGCGAAGGACATAAGAAGGCTTCGATGATTTGCTCGATGCTGAATGTCGCTTACAGGCTGGGAGTTCATCATCTTTTGGAGCAAGTCGTTCAATCTGCCTTGTCGCATTTACAAATGGGACAGAATTTCTCGTGGTCTTTTGTGCGGAACTCACGCTCTTTTTTGAACCTCCTTCAGATCCCATCACGATGGTAGCAACGATTGCCGTAATGATAGAGATCGCAATGTACGACAAGAATTGCAAGGGTTCATCCTCCATGATGGAAGTAGAATGATATCCAGAACTCTCGGGGCCATCAATCTCAACTGACCTTGTGTCTTGGCAAATACGTGCTGAAATTTTTTGATCAGTAGTTCCATGCTACATACAGACCATCATTCGACTGGAATGGGGCACTTTCTTTGTGCAAATGTTTGTTTTGATATCACGTAGTCTCGCCATAGCTTTAGTCATTCGGTGAACTGACCTTGATTTTTTGGTAAGTTGTGACGATAAA